>DASYUT010000290.1 GCA_036000965.1 Actinomycetes bacterium | reverse complement strand
CGGGGTGTAGGCCACACTCGGGTCGGCGTCGTGCAACACCTTGGTGATCGCCGCCGTCAGCGTCGTCTTCCCATGATCAATATGCCCCATCGTCCCAATATTCAGATGCGGCTTCGTCCGCTCAAACCTCTTCTTCGCCATCTGGCTGCTCCTTGTCCTTACTCGCCGCGGATCTTGGCGACGATGTCCTTCGCGATGTTCTCCGGCACCTCGGCGTAGTGGCCGAAGTGCATCGTCGAGGTTGCCCGGCCCTGAGTCATCGAGCGCAGGTCGGTGGTGTAGCCGAACATCTCGGCGAGCGGGACGTTGGCCCGGATCACCTGGGCGTTGCCGCGCGGCTCCATCTTCTCGATGCGGCCGCGCCGCCCCGAGAGGTTGCCCATGACGTCGCCCGCGAACTCCTCCGGGGTCACCACCTCCACGCTCATGACCGGCTCGAGCAGGGCGGGGTCGCCCTTGCGGCTGGCCTCCTTGAAGGCCATCGAGCCGGCGATCTTGAACGCCATCTCCGAGGAGTCGACCTCGTGGTAGGACCCGTCCTTCAGGGTGATCCGGACGTCCACCACGGGGTAGCCGGCCAGCATGCCGGAGTTCATGGCGTCCTGGATGCCGGCGTCGACCGCGGGGATGTACTCGCGGGGGATCTTGCCGCCGGTGATCTTGTTGACGAACTCGTAGCCGCCGCCGTCGCCCGAGGTCGGCTCGACGTCGAGCACCACGTGGGCGAACTGGCCCCTGCCGCCGGTCTGCTTCACGTAGCGGAGCACCTGGTTGAGGACCGGCTTGCGGATGGTCTCGCGGTAGGCGACCTGGGGCTTGCCGACGTTGGCGTCGACCCGGAACTCGCGCATCATCCGGTCGACGAGCACCTCGAGGTGGAGCTCACCCATGCCGGCCATGATCGTCTGGCCGGTGTCCTCGTCGGTGTGGACCCGGAAGGTCGGGTCCTCCTCGCCCAGGCGGTTCAGGGCGTTGGCCAGCTTGTCCTGGTCGGACTTGGTCTTGGGCTCGATCGCGACCTCGATGACCGGGTCGGGGAAGCTGATCGACTCGAGCACGATCGGGTGGTCGGGGTCGCAGAGGGTGTCGCCGGTGGTGGTGAACTTCAGCCCCACCGCGGCGACGATGTCGCCGGCGAAGATGGCGTCCTTGTCCTCGCGGTGGTTGGCGTGCATCTGCAGCAGCCGCCCGATCCGCTCCTTGCGGTCCTTGGTGGCGTTCAGCACGTGGCTGCCCGCCTTCATGGTCCCGGAGTAGACGCGGAAGTAGGTGAGCTTGCCGACGTAGGGGTCGGACATGATCTTGAACGCCAGCGCCGCGAACGGCTCCGCGTCGTCGGGCCGGCGCTCGATGACCGCCTGCTCGTCGTTGGGCTTGGCCCCCCTGATGGGCGGCACGTCCAGCGGCGAGGGCAGATACCAGACCACCGCGTCCAGGAGCTGCTGCACGCCCTTGTTCTTGAATGCCGAGCCGCACAGCACCGGGGTGACCTTGCCCGCGATGGTGGCCTTGCGGAGCGCCTTGCGGAGCTCCTCGATGCTCGGCTCCTCCTCGAGGACGTACTTCTCCATGAGGGCCTCGTCGTGGTCGGCCAGCACCTCGAACAGGCGGTGGCGCCACTCGGCGGCGATCTCCTCGTACTCGTCGGGGATCGGCCGGTCCTCCCAGGCCTCGCCCATGCCCTCGCTCGGCCAGTAGTGGCCGCGCATCTCGACGAGGTCGATGACGCCGTGGAAGTTGCTCTCGACGCCCCAGGGGAGCTGGACCACGGCGGGGGTGGCACCGAGCCGGTCGACCATCATGTCCACGGTGCGGTGGAACTCGGCCCCGACGCGGTCCATCTTGTTGACGAAGCAGATGCGGGGGACGTTGTACTTGTCGGCCTGGCGCCACACCGTCTCGGACTGGGGCTCGACCCCGGAGACCGCGTCGAACACGGCCACGGCGCCGTCCAGCACGCGCAGGGAGCGCTCCACCTCGACCGTGAAGTCGACGTGGCCGGGCGTGTCGATCAGGTTGATCCAGTGGTCACGCCACTTGCAGGTGGTCGCGGCCGAGGTGATCGTGATGCCGCGCTCCTGCTCCTGCTGCATCCAGTCCATCACGGCGGCGCCCTCGTGGACCTCGCCGATCTTGTAGGTGCGGCCGGTGTAGTACAGGATCCGCTCGGTGGTGGTCGTCTTCCCGGCGTCGATGTGGGCCATGATCCCGATGTTCCGGGTACGCGAGAGCGGGAACTCGCGGATCGCGAGTCCCTTGGCCCCTGCGGCCTTCCGATCGACTGCTGTGTTGGTCATGCCGGTTCCATTGCTCCTAGCTCATGCGGGGCGCGGGCGCCCCAACCCCCCCGATCCTTCCGCTACCAGCGGTAGTGGGCGAAGGCCTTGTTGGCCTCGGCCATCTTGTGGGTGTCTTCCTTCCGCTTCACGGCCGCACCGGCGCCGTTGGAGGCGTCGAGCAGCTCGCCCGCGAGGCGGTCGGCCATGGTCTTCTCGCGGCGGTTGCGCGCGAAGTTGACCAGCCAGCGCAGGGCCAGTGTGGTCGAGCGCCCCTGGCGGACCTCGATCGGCACCTGGTAGGTCGCGCCGCCCACGCGGCGGCTGCGGGTCTCGAGCACCGGCCGGACGTTCTCGACCGCCCGCTTGAGGGTGGTCACCGGGTCGTTGCCGGTCTTGCGGCGTGCCTGCTCCAGCGCGGAGTACACGATCCGCTCGGCGGTCGAGCGCTTCCCCCCCAGAAGGATCTTGTTGATCATCTGGGTGACGAGCTGCGACTGGTAGATCGGGTCCGGCGGCAGCGGCCGACGGATGGCGGGGCCTTTACGGGGCATGGGCGCTCCTCTTATACCTGCTTGGCCTTGGCGCCATAGCGCGAGCGGGCCTTCTTTCGGTCGCGCACGCCCTGGGTGTCCAGCGTGCCGCGGATGACCTTGTAGCGGACGCCCGGCAGGTCCTTCACCCGACCCCCACGCACCAGCACGATCGAGTGCTCCTGCAGGTTGTGGCCGACGCCGGGGATGTACGCGGTGACCTCGATGCCGCTGGACAGGCGGACCCGGCACACCTTGCGCAGCGCCGAGTTCGGCTTCTTGGGGGTGGTCGTGTACACACGGGTGCAGACCCCGCGCCGCTGGGGCGAACCCTTCAGCGCCGGCGTCTTCGTCTTCTCGACCTTGCTCTCCCGGCCCTTGCGGACCAGCTGGGCGATCGTCGGCATCCAGTCTCCTTGCTTCCCGCCGTGCAGCCGCCCGCCCTGCAGCCGACGGCTGTCCTTCCTGCTCACTTCAACTCCACGGCCCCGGGCGTTTGTTCCACTCGGAGGCCGTCTGGCAGCCGGATCCTTGTTCCTGCTTTGGTGCTCTGCTACCCACTGGCACCGACCCGGGGGCGTCGGTCCCGGCCCGCCCGGATCAGCCAGCGAGGGTCTGAGCCTTGAGCGCACGTCAACGAACGGCGGCGCGCGCAGTGGCGCATAGTAGCGACGCGGACGCACCGCCGTCAACCGGCCGCGCCCGCGCCGCAGTGGTGCAGGGCGGCGCCGGGTGGCCGCCGAACCGTTGAAGAAGGTTGACCGGAGTGTCCTCTCCCCAGCTCAGCGACAATTCGCGCAGTTCAGCGGGTGGATTCCTGGTTGGTCAGCACCATTGACCTTTGCCGCCGGAACGGCCAAGAATGACGGGGGGCCTTGCGTCGCTGTTACCGGCTTCTCCGGCCACCGGCGTGGTACCCCCGGTAGTACCGGCTCCTCCGGCAACCGGCGTGGTACCCAGCAGGGCTGTCTGCCGGTGGGCGCTGGCGCGTGCGGTGGCCCGGCGGCCGCCAGGCTACGGACGAGAGGAGGGATAACCCGGACCTCTTCGGACTTGGTTGACGCAGCTCGCGTTGGCCGGGGGGACGGCGGCCTGGGCGTCGAGGCTCACGGCCGCGGCCTGCGCTCCGCACCGAGCAAAGGAGGATCGCTGTTGAGACGGAACACGCTGCTGGGGGAGCTGTCGGCTGAGCTTCTTGGCACGTTCACGCTGATCGTCTTCGGCTGCGGGGTGGTCGCCCAGACCGTGCTGACCCCGTTCACCGCCGGGGCCCAGTCCATCCACTGGGCGTGGGGCATCGGCGTCGTCATGGGCATCTACGTCGCCGGCGGGATCAGCGGTGCCCACATCAATCCGGCGGTCACCGTCGCACTGGCGCTGCGGCGCGGCTTCCCCTGGGCGAAGGTCGGCCCGTACGCGCTGGCCCAGCTGGTCGGGGCGTTCCTGGCCGCGCTGGTGATCCGCTGGAACTACTGGGAGGCCTTCGACAAGTTCGACCCGGCCAAGACCAACAAGAGCCAGGTCGTGTTCAACACCTACCCGGGCAACAACAGCTCCGACATGCCGAACATCTCGCAGCTCGGGGCGCTGCGCGACCAGATCATCGGCACGGCCGTGCTGGTGCTGCTGGTGCTTGCCATCACCGACGCCCGCAACATGGCGCCGGGGGCGAACCTGGCCCCGTTCATCATCGGGCTGGTCGTGGTCGGGATCGGGATGACGCTGGGCGCCAACGCGGGGTATGCGATCAACCCGGCGCGTGACCTCGGGCCGCGGCTGGCGGCCTGGATCAGCGGGTGGGCCGACGCGTTCGCCGACCAGCGGGGCGACTTCTACGCCTGGGTGCCGATCGTGGGGCCGCTGATCGGCGGGCCGCTCGGCGGCTACGTCTACGACTGGTTCATCGGCGGCTACCTGCCCGCCGAACCCGAGGTCGGCCGCGTCGTCGAAGAGCCCGACACCGGCAGACCCGTCGACACCACAAGGCCGCGTCCCGAAGCGACCTGACCCACCCTTCCCGGCTCCGCGGTGCGGGGGCGGCACCAGCCCGTGCCCCCCCGCGCTCGAGTTCGCCGCCCCAGCCCGCCCAGCAGCCTGACAAGGAGGCCAGGATGGCGAAGGACTTCGTCCTCGCAATCGACCAGGGCACCACGAGCACCCGGACGATGCTGTTCAAGCACGACGGCACCTCCGCCGGTGCCGCCCAGGAGGAGCACGAGCAGATCTACCCCCAGGCCGGCTGGGTCGAGCACGACCCCAAGGAGATCTGGGAGAAGACCCAGAAGGTCACCGCGCAGGCACTGCGGGACAAGAACCTGACCTTCGAGAACGTCGCGGCGGTGGGCATCACCAACCAGCGCGAGACCACGGTCGTCTGGGACAAGAACACCGGCGAGCCGGTCTACAACGCGATCGTCTGGCAGGACACCCGGACCCAGCCGATCGTGAGCCAGTGGAAGGCCGAGGGCTACGAGGAGGAGATCAAGCAGAAGACCGGCCTGGTGATCGCCACCTACTTCTCGGGCACCAAGATCGCCTGGATCCTCGAGAACGTCGCGGGCACCCGCGAGCGGGCCGAAGCCGGCGAGCTGCTGTTCGGCAACACCGACACCTGGGTGATCTGGAACTTGACCGGCGGGGTGCGCGGCGGCCAGCACATCACCGACTACACCAACGCCTCCCGCACGATGCTGTTCAACCTGGCCAACACCGACTGGGACGACGCGATCCTCGCGAAGCTGAACATCCCCAAGTCGATGCTGCCCGAGCTGCGGCCGTCCTCCGACGCCGCCTTCTACGGGCAGACGACCAGGGACGGGGTGTTCGGCGGCGAGGTGCCGGTGTGCGGCGACGCCGGCGACCAGCAGGCCGCCCTGTTCGGCCAGGCCTGCTTCGACGTCGGCCAGGCCAAGAACACCTACGGCACCGGCAACTTCCTGCTGCAGAACACCGGGCCGAACGTGGTCCCGTCCAAGAGCGGCCTGCTCACCACCGGCTTCTACGCGCTCGAGAAGGGCAAGAGCTACTACGCGCTCGAGGGCTCGATCGCGATCACCGGCGCGGCCATCCAGTGGCTGCGCGACAACCTGAAGATGATCGCGAACGCCGACGAGACCGAGGCGATCGCCCAGTCGGTCGAGGACTCGGGCGGCGCCTACTTCGTGCCCGCGTTCTCGGGGCTGTTCGCGCCCTACTGGGACGAGAAGGCACGCGGGGTGATCGTCGGCCTGACCCGCTACGTCAACCGGGCCCACCTGGTCCGGGCGACCCTGGAGTCGATCTGCTACCAGAGCCGGGACGTGGCCGACGCGGTCGAGCAGGACTCCGGCAAGCCCCTGCCCGACCTGCGGGTGGACGGCGGCGCGGTCAAGAACAACTTCCTCATGCAGCTGCAGGCCGACATCCTCGGCATCCCGGTGATCCGGCCCCAGGTGCAGGAGACGACCGCGCTGGGCGCGGCCTACCTGGCCGGGCTCGCCGTCGGCTACTGGTCGAGCCTGGACGAGATGCGCGACAACTGGCAGGTGGACCGTACCTTCGAGCCGCAGTGGTCGGAGGACCAGCGCGAGACCGGGTACGCGTGGTGGAAGAAGGCGATCGAGCGGACCAGGGGGTGGCTGGACTAGGCCCTGTGGGTGGTCAGCCGGGATGGTAAGCCTGGTTAGCCCGTGAGGTCCCCGTTCTTCGCTCCGAGGAGAGCAGTCGCTGCGAACGGGGGACCTCACGGGCTGTTTCCGGTCGGCGCACCCCGACCTCGGGGTGGGAAGACCGGGGACGGAACCGGAGGAGGTCGTTGTGAAGAAGTTGATCAACTCGGTGGACGAGTTCGTCTGCGAGTCGCTGGAAGGGTTCGAGCGCGCCCACAGTGACCTGGTCAAGGTCAACTACGACCCGGTCGTGGTCTACCACGCCGACGCGCCCCGGCAGGGCAAGGTCGCCCTGGTGTCGGGCGGCGGGTCCGGGCACGAGCCCATGCACGGCGGGTTCGTGGGCCGCGGTATGCTCGACGCCGCCTGCCCCGGCGAGGTGTTCACCTCCCCCACCCCCGACCAGATGGAGTGGGCCACCCGCACCGTCGACGGCGGTGCCGGGGTGCTGCACATCGTCAAGAACTACTCCGGCGACGTCATGAACTTCGACATGGCCGCCGACCTCGCCAAGGAAGCCGGCATCCAGGTCACCGCGGTGGTGGTCGACGACGACGTCGCGGTCAAAGACTCCCTGTACACCCAGGGCCGCCGTGGCGTGGGCGGCACCGTGCTCCTGGAGAAGCTGGCCGGCGCCAAGGCCGAGGAGGGCGCCGACCTGGCCGCGGTCACCGACCTGGCCCGGGGCGTGGTCGCCAACGTGCGCTCCATGGGCCTGGCGCTGAGCAGCTGCACGGTGCCCGCGGCGGGCCAGCCCACCTTCGAGCTGGGCGCGGACGAGGTCGAGATCGGCATCGGCATCCACGGCGAACCGGGCCGGGAGCGGATCCCGATGGAGCCGGCCGATGCGCTCACCGAGCGGCTGACCCGCCCGGTCGTCGACGATCTCGGGCTGACCCAGGGGGAGCGGGTGCTGGTGTT
>DASYUT010000289.1 GCA_036000965.1 Actinomycetes bacterium | reverse complement strand
TCTGGGCGGCCGGCCACGTCCCGCCCGACCGGGGGCCGGGGGCTCGAGCAGCGAAGCAGAGCGTGGCTCTTGCCGGGCCGCGGCTCCCCCGGCACGATGGCACAGGCGCTCCTGGGGGGCCGTGGCGGGAGCGTGTGCCTGGCCAGACCGCGGCTCCCCCCGAACCATGGCACAGGCGCTCCTGGGGGGCCGTGGGGGGAGCGTGTACCTGCCAGACCGCGGCTCCCCCGGAAGCTGGCACAGGCGCTGTTGGGGGGCCGTGGGGGGAGCGAGCTCCCCCCACATCGAACCAGGACTGCCGGTCAGGACACGCCGCTGCGCGCAGACCAAGGGCGACAGTCGCCGCCAGAGCGAGCTCCCCCCACATCGAACGGGGACTCAAGCAAGCTGCGCTGCCGTTCAGCGCGCACAGGACGGTGACAAAGGGCAACGGCCTGCCGTCCGGCGGGGCCCTGGCAGTCCCCCAACCACCAGTCCTCACAGCCGGACGGCGAGGCCGCCGCTACGCGAACTTGCTTCCCGCGCCTCCCGTGTCCTCCCGGCCAAGGCGTGACGGCCCCGGCCGTCCCAGCGGGCGGAAGTGCCCCCGCACGTACGCCCCCCAGCGCCGCCGCGAATGCAGTTCCGTGTTCGCGTAACTGACAGTACGATGCCGTTCCTGTTCGTGCCGCCCCCGAGTCCAAATCGTTATCCGCCAAATTACCAGATCCGGCCGAATCTGTCCATGCCGGGCGGGGTGGCTTTCCGGTCCGGCCGAGGCAGGTCCCCGCCTTCGCCTCACGGCCCCGGGCGCACGGCCAGGGTGGCCGTGACCTGCTGCTCCTTCCCGTCGCGGACCAGCTTCACACGCACCTCCTGGCCCGGGGAGCCCAGGCGCACCTGCGCGGCCAGGTCGTCGCTGCTCTGGATCGGCCTCCCGTTGATCTCGGTGACCAGGTCGCCGACCTCGATGCCGGCCTTCTCGGCGGGCGAGCCGGGCTCGACCTGGCCGATGAGCGCGCCGGCCTTGCCAAGGGCCGGCGCGCTGAGGCCGACCCCGAGGTAGCCGCTCTGGATTTTCTCGCCCTTGACGATCCGGGCGGCTGAGTTGGCCGCGGTGTCGATGGGGATCGCGAAGCCGACGCCCTCGTTCCCGCCCGACTCCGACCGGATGGAGTCGTTGATGCCGATCACCCGGCCGGCCCGGTCGGCCAGGGCACCGCCGGAGTTGCCCGGGTTGATCGGGGCGTCGGTCTGGATGACCTCAAGCGCCCCGCCGTCCTGGGTGCGCAGGCTGCGGTTCTTCGCGCTGACCACGCCGGAGGTGACCGTCTGCTGCAGCCCGAATGGGCTGCCGATGGCCACGGCGGTCTGGCCGACCTGCAGGTTGACCTTGAGGGCGAGGGTGGCGGGCTTGAGGCCGGTGCGGTTCACCTTGACGACAGCGACGTCGTTGCCGCCGTCGCTGCCCAGCACCTGGCCGCGCACGGCGCTGCCGTCCTGGAAGCGGATGGTCACCGTGCTGACGCCCTCCACGACGTGGGCGGCGGTGAGGATGAAGCCGTTCTTGTCGTAGATGACACCAGAGCCCAGGCCCTGGCCGGTCTCGATCTGGACGACGCTCGGGCCGAGGATCCGCGCGACCGCGGCGACCGGCTCCTCCTCGGCCGGCACCGTGGCCGTGGCCGCCCCGGCCGGCGCCGCCGTCGGGATGCCGGCGCCGGCCGAGGCCGCCACGCCCCCGTCGCGGCGGTCGACGAGCAGGGTGAGCAGGGCGCCGGTGAGGACCAGGATCAGCGCGGCCATGGTCATGAGCAGCACCCGGCCCCCTCTACGACGGCGCGGCGCCTCACCCGAGCCGGGCGGGCGGGTGCCCCAGCCAGGCCCGTCCCCGCCAGACGACGGGCTGCCGACGGCCCAGGCCGGAGGATCGTCGGACGCGGTGGCGACGCCCCAGACGGGTGTGGTGGGGGCGCCACGCTGCCCGGCCTGCACCTCGTCCCAGCGGGGTAGCCGCGTGGTGGCGGGCTCGTCACCCCAGACGGCCGGGCCCGCTCCCTGGGGCGGAGGCGGTGCCGCGGTCCCGGGATGCAGCGGGCGGGTGTCGGGATCGGAGCCCGGCCACGGCGCGGCGCCGTTCGGGTCGTTCGGGGGATTGGCCATCGCGGGGATCCTCCTGGACGAGCAGACGAGCAGGGTAAGGCGTCCAGACCAGGGTAGGCAGGGAGCCCTAAAACACCGGTAAGCCAGAGGTCAAGGCCGGCTAAAGCCGTCAGGACGCTGGAGCCGCTCCGCCGCGGTGGACGACGGGCGGGCCAAGGCCCGCGCGCCAGGCGCGACGAGCCGGGGCGGCTGGCCGCCGTCGTGGGCGGCGACCGGCAGCCAGATGGCGAAGGTGGAGCCGACCCCGACCCGGGACTGCAGCTGCACCTCCCCACCGTGGCTCTCGGCGATCTGCTTGACGATGGCGAGCCCGAGGCCGGTCCCGCCGTCGGCCCGGGAGCGGGCCTTGTCGGCCCGCCAGAACCGGTCGAACACCTTGGGCTGGTCCTCGGGGCGGATCCCCGGGCCCTCGTCGGACACCGCCACCCACGCCATGCCCCTCTCGCTGCCAACGGCCAGCCGGACCCAGGAGCCGGCGGGGGCGAGGCGGACGGCGTTCTCGAGCAGGTTGGCCACTGCCCGCTTGAGCGCGTCCCGGTCCCCGGTCACGGTGACCTCGGGCGCGATCGCCCGGTCGAGCACGATCCCGCGGGTCTCGGCCAGGGCGACGAACTCCTCGCTCGCCTCGGCCACGGCCACGCCGAGGTCCACGGGCTCGTTGTAGACGGCGGGGGCCTGGCGCCTGGCCAGCGCGAGCAGGTCGTCGACCATCCGGGCCATGCGGTCGCTGGCCCGCTTGACCACGATGATGGCCTGGCGCAGGTCCTCCGGGTCGGCGTTCGGGTCGGCCAGGGCCACCTCGACGTTGGTGCGGATGATCGCGAGCGGGTTGCGCAGCTCGTGGGAGGCGTCGGCCACGAACTGCCGCTGGGCGGCGAAGGCGGCGTCCAGCCGGGCCAGCATGGCGTCGAAGGTGTCGGCGAGCTGCTTCAGCTCGTCGTCGGGCCCGTACAGCTCGATGCGCCTGGACAGGTCGGTGGCCTGGATCTCCCTGGCCACCGCGGTGATCCGGCCGATCGGGGCGAGCACCCGGCCGGCGATCACCCAGCCGACGCCGAGGCTCGCGACGAACAGCACGGCCAGGGCGTCGAACGAGTACATCCGCAGCTTCTCGAGCGTGCGGGTGTGCACGAACTTCTGGAACCCGCTGGCGGTGAAGACGTCGATGCACGTGCCGTAGCGGCAGAACGTGTTCGGGCTCGCCTCGCCCCGCAGTGACGTCGACAAGATGAGGTACAGGCCGCCGACGACGAGCGCGCCCAGGCCGAACAGGACGGCCGAGTAGATCAGGGTGTAGCGGAAGCGGATCGACCGCATCCACTCCGGCAGCCGGTCGTCGAGGGCGCCAGGCTGCTTCACAAGCCCTCGCGCAGCCGGTAGCCGCGGCCGACCACGGTCTCAATGGGCTGGTCCTCGCCCGCGTCGGCGAGCTTGCGGCGCAGCGTCATCACGGTCACCCGCACGGTGTTGGTGAAGGGGTCGGCGTGCTCGTCCCAGACGTGCTCGAGCAGGTCCTCCTGGGAGAGCACCTGACCGGGCCGCGACATGAAGTAGCGCAGGAGCGCGAACTCCTTGGGCGTCAGGGGCAGGGCCCGCCCACCCCGGAGCGCCTGGTGCCTGGCCGTGTCGAGCGCCAGGTCGCCCACGCGCAGCAGCGCCCCCGAGCGGCCGGCGTCGCGGCGGAGCAGCGCCCGCACGCGGGCCTTGAGCTCCTCGAAGTCGAACGGCTTGACGAGGTAGTCGTCGGCGCCCTCGTCCAGGCCGGTGACCCGGTCCACGGGCCGGTCCCGGGCGGTCAGCATCAGCACGCGGGGCACCGGCCTGGCGTCGCCGGGCGCGCGGAGCTGCCTGACGACCTCGATGCCGTCCGTCCCGGGCAGGTTCAGGTCCAGGCAGACGACGTCGTAGGTGTTCACGGCGGCCTTGTCGAGCGCGTCGTCGCCGTCGTAGGCGACGTCGACCGCGTACCCCTCCCGACGCAGGCCGCGAGCGACCGCGTCGGCCAGGTCGGTCTCGTCCTCAACCACCAGCAGGCGCATGAGGGGAATGCTAGCGGCCTTGTGATCAAGGGGTCATAAGCGAGGCCGAGTTCGGGCCAGTGGCCTCCTGCGGGCTCAGCGGTTGACTGGGTGGCTGAGCAGCCAGTCGGCGGCTGCCGCCGCGGGCTTCACCCCCGCCAGCTCGACTTGTTGGTTCAGGTGGATGAGGTCCTGGGTGTTGAGCTGGGCGGTGACGGCGTTGATCAGGCGAACCAGCGCGGGCCCGTAGGCGGCGACAGTCTCGTTGCGCACCATCGGGGCGATGTTCTCGGCTGGCTGCAGCCGGCGGTCGTCCTCGAGCTGCACCAGGTCGCGGTCGGCCAAGTGACCGTCGGTGGTCTCGAGCATGCCGACGTCGATCTCGCCCGTCTCGAGGGCATCGGCGGTGACCGTCCGGGACGGCATCGCCTCGAACCGCGCGAACTCGAGGCCGTAGACGTCCCGCAGCCCCTTGAGGCAGAGCGGCCGACCTGGGCATTCGGGCGGTCCGCCGAAGGTGAGCTGGCGGGCGATCGGGGCCAGGTCGCTGATGCGCTCGAGCTTGCGGTGTCTGGCCAGGTCGCCGGTGACGACGAAGCCGTTGCGGTCCTCGGCCGGGGCGAATGCGAGCACGCTGAGCCCGCGGGAGGTGAGCGCCTGCTGGAGCCGGGCGTGGGTGGCCCGGGGGTCGGCGGTCGCCACCCGCTGTTGCTCGTAGAGGAAGTTCAGCGCGCTCCCCAGGTATCCGGGGACGAGGTCGACTCGGCCCTGCTCGAGGGCGGGCGCGACGATCTCGCGGGGGCCGAGCCGCGGCACGACCTCGACCGGGTAGCCCTGCCGGCGCAGGGCCTGCCCGTACAGCTCGGCCAGGGTCTCGCTCTCCGGGAAGTCGAATGAGGTTACCGTGATGACGGGCCGCCGCGGGTCCTCGGGCGGCGGCGGGCGCTCGGCCGCGGGGGAGCACCCGCCGGCCAACAGGACGGCCGCAGCCAGGACGAGCACGACCGCCAGCCTGGCTCGAGGCATGACCTTCCTCCTGTTGCAGCCCGTTTGCACAGGCTACACTTGCCGTCGAGCCGCGCCGGGTGGCGATCGCCCGCATTGGACCCCAGGAGCTTGTTGGTGGAACCCACGCTGCGGCACCCACCCCTTACCGGCGGCGAGCCGGTACGGTCCCGCCCCATGCGGATCTCGCGGTCCGGCCGGCGTCGCCGTCCCTCTGGCGAGGCGCCGCCGCTGCCGCGCCCCTTGACCACTGTCCGATACTGGCTCGCCGCGACTGGCGTGGTGCTGCTGCTGTGGCTCGCCGCGCTCGCCAGCAGCCGCACCAACAACTACATCCTCGCGTTCGACCTGACGCTGCTCGACTGGGTCTCGCGGCTGCGGAGCGGCGCCCTGACCGATCTCATGCAGGCGGTGCATGCGCTCGGGTCCCGCTGGACGATCCGTGGCCTGTTCTGGGCCACGATGCTCGTGCTGCTGGTCCCCCGCCGCTTCCGGCACCTGTTCGTCTTCCTCGGCGCCGTCGTCGGGGTGATCGCGCTCAGCTCCCTGTTCGCCTACCTGTTCATGCGGCCCCGTCCGCTCGGCGTCGAGATCCTCGGCGACTGGACCGGCGCGGCGCACCCATCCCGCCCGGTCGCGGTGTTCACCGCCACCGTGGTCGGCATGCTGTATGCCCTCCTACCCCAGGGCCGGCTCCGCCAGCTCGGCAAGCTGCTGGCAGGCGTGCTGGTCACGGCGCTGTCGGTCGCCCTGGTGTACCTGGCCGTGAACTCGCCCACCGACGTGGTGATCGGTGTGATCATCGGGGTCACCATCCCGCTGGTCGCGTTCCGGCTGCTCGCCCCGAACGAGGTGTTCCCGGTCAGCTACCGGCACGGCCGCGCCGCCCACCTGGACGTCGGCGGGCGCCGCGGGCAGGCCATCCACCGGGCCCTGGAGGACCAGCTCGGCATCCAGGTGCTCGAGATCAAGCCGTTCGGGCTGTCCGGCTCGGCCGGCTCCACTCCGCTGCGGGTCTGCGCCAAGGGCGACCCGAACACCTACCTGTTCGCCAAGCTCTACGCCCGCAGCCACCTGCGCGCCGACCGCTGGTACAAGCTCGGCCGCACCCTGCTGTACGGCCGGCTGGAGGACGAGAAGCCCTTCAACACCGTCCGCCGGCTGGTGCAACAGGAGGACCACGCCCTGCGCCTGCTGCACGGGGCCGGCGTGCGCAGCCCGGAGCCGTTCGGCATCGTCGAGATCACCCCCGAGCGCGAGTACATGGTCGTCACCGAGTTCTTCGACGGCGCCCAGGAGATCGGCGACGCGGAGGTCGACGAGGCCATCATCGACGACGGCCTGCGCATCATCCGAAGGCTGTGGGACGCCGGCCTGGCCCACCGCGACATCAAGCCGGCCAACCTGCTCGTCCGCGAGGGCAGGGTCCACCTGATCGACGTGTTCTTCGCCGAGGTCCGGCCGAGCCCCTGGCGGCAGGCGGTCGACCTGGCCAACATGCTGCTGGTGCTGGCCACCCGCTCCAGCCCCGAACGGGTCTACCAGCGGGCGAGGCTGCAGTTCAGGGACGACGAGATCAGCGAGGCGTTCGCCGCCACCCACGGGATCACCATGCCGTCCCAGCTTCGGCGGTGGATGCGCGAGCAGGGACGCGACCTGCACGACGAGTTCCTGCGGCTGCTGCCCGAGCGGCCGGCCCCAATCTCGACCCAGCACTGGAGCCTGCGCCGGGTCGGCCTGATGCTCGGGGTGCTTCTGCTCGGCCTGCTCGCGCTGCTGGCGGCGATCGGCAACCTGCAGGCGGCCGGGCTCCTGTGAGGCGCCTGCCGCTGCTCGCGCTGGCCTGCCTGCTCCTGGCCGGCTGTGCCCGGCCCGCTTCCCACGAGTTCGCCCAGTCCCGCCAGCCCTTCTGCGAGCACCGCGGCGACCCGGGCACCCAGTTCGTGGTCCTCATGGCCCAGGCGGTCCCGTCGGCCACCCAGCTGCCCTGCATCGAGCTGCTGCCGGCCGGGTGGAGCGTGAGCGACGCGTTCGTCCGCAGCGGGCGGGCCCGGTTCGCGCTCGACTCCGACCGGGTCGGCCCCCATGCGGTGCAGGTGGTTCTCGAGCGGACCTGCCAGTTCGGGAGCCTCAAGGCCACCAGGGTGCCCTCCGACGAGCCCGGGACGCGGCGCTATGAGCAGATCGGCGAGGTCCGCCCGGGGGTCGGCTTCACCGGCACCCGCTTCTACCTGTTCAAGGGTGGCTGCGTCACCTACCGCTTCCAGTTCAAGACCGAGGAACGGGCCGGCCCGATCGGCGAGGTGACCCTGGCGCTCAGCTTCGTCACCCGAGACGCGGTGCGCAAGCTCGTCCGGGAGACCACCCACGGCCGCGCCAAACTCGACGCCTCCGCCGTGACGGGCAGCCGATGACGACGGTCCGCACGCCGACCGTCTTCCGCGCAGCGCGCCAGCGAGCCGGGCGGGCAGGCGGGGAGCGCTTGTTACACTGCCGCATGCCTTCCGATTCCTCCCGCACGGGAGCCGGCGTCCTCATGGCCATCGGCGGCGCGGAGGACAAGCTCGGCAACAAGACCATCCTGAACCGCTTCGTGCAGCTCGCCGGCGGGCCGTCGGCACGGATCGCGGTCATCTCGACCGCTTCCTCCCTGGGCCACGAGATCACCGAGCTGTACCGCAGACTGTTCCTCGAGCTCGGCGCGGCCGAGGTCCACGGCCTGCGGCCCTCGACCCGCGCCGAGGCTGAGGCACCCGAGGCGGTCGCGGCCGTGCGCGGCGCGACCGGGGTGTTCATGACCGGCGGCAACCAGCTCCGTCTGTCGATGGTGGTCGAGGCGACCAGCCTCGGCCGCGCGCTGGTCGAGGCGCACGGACGCGGCGCGGTGGTCGGCGGCACCTCGGCGGGGGCGAGCGCGCTCTCGACCCACATGGTGTCGTTCGGGCGGCCCGGCGAGACCCCGAGGCAGCGGATGGGCCAGCTCGGCGTGGGGCTCGGCCTGCTGCCCGGCGTCATCGTCGACCAGCATTTCGGCCAGCGCAACCGCATCGGGCGCCTGCTCACCCTGGTGGCCCAGTCGCCTGGGCAGCTCGGCCTCGGGCTGGACGAGGACACCGCCGCCGTGATCTCCGCCGACGGCGTGCTCGAGGTCCTCGGCAAGGGCGCCGTCACGATCGTGGACGGCTCCGACGTCGTCTCCGACGCCTTCGAGGTGCGCCAGAGCCGGCCCATCCTGGTGTCGGGCGCGGTGGTGCACTCGCTCCCGCCCGGGTACCGGTTCGACCTGGCCAAGCGGGCGCTGCTCCCCCGCCTGCAGTCGCTGCCCCCCGTGGAGGAGGCGCGGCCGGCCCGGGGGCGGCGGGCCTCTCCGAGGCGGGACCCGGCCGCCCGCCGGCTCGCGCAGGCGGTCGACGCCGAGGGTGCGGCCGACCGCATTCCTCACCGCGCGGACCCGCACCCGGGCGCGCACACCAGCGAGGAGGCTTCACAATGACGACGGAAGCCGCCAGTCTCTGACCACAGGGTCCACGCAGCCCGAAGCGCGCGAGGCCAGGCCCGAGCAGCGAAGCGACAGGCCACGGTTCTCACCACTGGAAGCGACAGCCCCGGGTTCTCACCACTGAAGGAGCGCCCGACCGTTGAAGGAGCGCCCGACCGTCCCGGTGGGCGTGGCAGGAGCCGGTCGTGCAGAAAGGGAGCGCCATGAGCACGGCGGGCGCACCCGGGATGGTACGTGCAGAAAGGGAGCGCCATGACCGACGGGGTGGCCGAGCGTCCAACGGCGTCCAAGCGACCGGTGGCTCCGACGGCGTCCACGCGCCCGGTGGCACCAACAGCGTCCAAGCGCCCGGTGGCACCGGAGAGCGCGGCCGAGGCCGCCGAGAAGCAGCGCCGCCAGGCCAGCGGGGACGGCGTCGCGCCGGCCCGCCCCGACCTCACGATCCTCGAGACCAGGGTCTACCGGGGGCCCAACTACTGGTCCTACGACAAGGCGATCCACCTGCTGGTGGACCTCGGCTCGCTGGAGGACTGGCCGACCAACACCCTGCCCGGCTTCACCGACCGGCTGCTCGAGCTGCTGCCCGGGCTGGCCGAGCACAGCTGCTCGACCGGGCGCCGGGGTGGGTTCGTCGACCGGCTGCGCGAGGGGACCTGGCTCGGCCACGTCGCCGAGCATGTGGCCCTGCAGTTCCAGCGGGAGGCCGGCGGCGAGCAGCGCCGCGGCAAGACGCGCGGGGCCGGCCGGCGCGGGCAGTACAACGTCGTCTACGGCTACGGGGACGAGAAGGTGGGAGTGGCGGCGGGCAGGCTCGCCGTGCGGCTCCTGAACCACCTGGTCGAGCCCGGTTCGGCAGAGGGGCCGCCGGAGGCGGCCTCGTCCGCCGGCTTCGACTTCCAGACCGAGCTGGAGCGCTTCATCCTGACCGCGGAGCGGGTCGCGTTCGGCCCCTCGACCCAGACCCTGCTCGACGAGGCGGCGTCCCGGGACATCCCGTTCATCCGCCTCAACGACTACTCCCTGGTCCAGCTCGGGCAGGGGGTCTGGCAGCAGCGCATCCGCGCCACCATGACGTCCAAGACGGCCTCGCTCGCGGTCGACGTGGCCGGCGACAAGGAGCTGACCAACCGGCTGCTGGCCGCGGCCGGGCTCCCGGTGCCCCGGTCGGTCGCGGTCCGCACGGCCGACGGCGCGGCCGCCGCGGCCGGACGGGTCGGCTGGCCGGTGGTGGTGAAGCCGCTCGACGGCAACCACGGGCGCGGGGTGCACCTCGACCTCCGCGACGAGGAGGCGGTGCGGGCCGTCTTCGACGCGGCCCGGGAGCAGGCGCGCCGGGGCGTGGTCCTGGTCGAGACCTACGTCACCGGCAACGACTACCGGGTGCTGGTCGTCGGCGGCCGCATGGTCGCGGTCGCCGAGCGGGTCCCCGCCCACGTGGTCGCAGACGGCGAGCACACCGTTGCCGAGCTGGTCGCCCGGACCAACGCCGACCCGCGCCGGGGCGTCGGCCACGAGAAGGTGCTGACCCGCATCCGGGTCGACCAGTCGGCCGTCGACCTGGTCCGGTACCAGGGCTTCGAGATGGACGGGGTGCCCCCAGAGGGCACCATGGTCAAGCTCACCCTGACCGGCAACATGTCGACCGGCGGCATCTCGATCGACCGGACCGACGAGGCCCACCCCGACAACGTCGAGATCGCCGAGGAGGCGGCCCGGGTAGTCGGGCTCGACGTGGCCGGGATCGACTTCATCGCGCCCGACATCGCCGAGGCCGTGCGCGAGACTGGTGGTTCGATCGTGGAGGTGAACGCGGCCCCAGGGTTCCGCATGCACACCCACCCGACCGTGGGCGAGCCCCAGTACGTCGCCAAGCCAGTCCTGGACCTGCTGTTCCCGCCCGGCTCGCCCAGCCGCATCCCGATCGTCGCGGTGACCGGCACCAACGGGAAGACCACCACCGCGCGCATGATCGCGCACGTCTTCAAGGGGATGGGGCGCCGGGTCGGCCTGACCACCACCGACGGGATCCTCATCGACGAGCGGCTGGTGCTCACCGCCGACGCGTCCGGGCCCCGCTCGGCCCGCATGGTGCTGCAGAACCCGCGGGTCGACTTCGCGGTGTTCGAGGTGGCCAGGGGCGGTATCCTGCGCGAGGGCCTCGGGTACGAGCGCAACGACGTGGGCGTGGTCCTCAACGTCACCGGCGACCACCTCGGGCTGCGCGGCATCGACACCCTGAAGCAGCTCGCGGCGGTCAAGCAGGTGGTGGTGGAGGCGGTGCCGAGGGACGGCCACGGTGTGCTCAACGCCGACGACCGGCTGGTCGCGGCCATGCGCCGGCACTGCTCGGGCGACATCGTCTACTTCTCGATGCAGCCGGGCAACGAGCTGGTCGAGACCCACTGCCGCCGCGGCGGCCGGGCCCTGGTCCTTGAGGACGGGCGGCTCGGGGAGGGGATCGTGCTGCGCCAGGGCCGCCGGTCGATGCTGGTCGCGCCGGTGGGCGCCGTCCCGGCCACCTTCGGGGGTCGGGCCCGCATGAACGTAGCCAACGCCCTGGCCGCTGCCGCGGCCGCCCACGCCGCCGGCGCCCACCTGCACGACATCCGGGCCGGCCTGCGCTCGTTCACCACCTCCTACGAGGTCGCGCCTGGGCGGCTCAACCTGTTCGAGCTGAACGGCTTCCGGGTCGTGGTCGACTACTGCCACAACACCGACGCCATGCGCATGCTCGGCGACTTCGTGGAGCGGCTGGCCGAGGCGCCCAGGGGCGGCGACGTCGTCGCCCACCGCCGCATCGGGGTGGTGGCCAGCCCGGGCGACCGCCGCGACGCCGACATCCGCGAGCTGGGGGAGGTGGCCGCCGCCTCCTTCGACGCGCTGGTGGTGCGCGAGGACGCCAACCCGCGCGGCCGGGAGCCGGGCGCAACCGCCGAGCTGCTCCTTTCCGGGATCAAGGCGGCGATGAAGCGGGGCGCCCGCTGCCGGGCCACCCAGGTCGTGCTCGACGAGCTGGAGGCGGCCCAGCTCGCCCTGGACCGGGCCAACCCGGGCGACCTGGTGGTGATCTGCGCCGACAAGGTCGACGCGATCGCCGACGAACTCGAGACCCGCCGCAGACCCCAGGCCTGAGCAGAGGTCGAGGGCTCGAGGAGCCGAAGGCGGTGGCCCGGCTGGGCCTGGGCTAGCCGCCGCGGGCAGCCAGGACCAGGGCGCGCAGGTCGTCGGGGCCGGCCAGGCCAGCGCCACGGTCGCGCAGCCAGGCGGCCACCTCGTCGCGGTGGGTGTGGCACATGAGGGCGCAGACGTCGCCCGGCTCCGACTCCCCCACCAGCGCCTCGATGCCGTCCAGCTCGTCGGGGAAGGCCGGCACGTCGGCCTTGCCGCCGGCGCGGGCGCCCTCCTGGAGCAGCCGGGTCATCCCGGCCCGGTCGCGGCCGCGCAGGTAGCGCTCCTTCTCGACGACCACGACCCGGTCGGCGCCTCTGGCGGCGAGCTCGCCGAGCAGGCGCAGCACGCTGTCGGGCCGGTCGCCGGCGGTGCCGATCCCGATCCGCACGGCCGCCCCGTTCCGGCACAGGCCCCGGCAGACCTCGAGCAGGGCGCGCAGGCTCTCCTCGTTGTGGGCGACGTCGACCACGACCGTGCGGTCGTCCAGCGCCCAGACGTTCATGCGGGTCGGGTTCTGGGCCAGGTCTGGCGCGAAGGTCCGCAGACCCTCGACGACCGCGGCCCGCGGGAGTCCGAGGCCGAGGCCGGCCGCGGCGGCGGCCAGGGCGTTGGCCAGGTTGGCGGAGGAGATGCCAGCCAGCGTGACCGGCGCGTCCACCACCGGCAGCAGGCGGTCCACCTGCCTGCCCGTGAGCACGACGAGGTCGCCGTCGAGCACGGTGGCGGCCCGGCCGCCCTCCTCGAGCGCCTCGCGCAGGCCGGGGGCGTCGGGGTCGAGACCGAACAGGAACGGCCTGGCCCTGGAGAGCCGGCGCATGGCCAGGGTGCGCGGGTCGTCGGCGTTCAGCACGACCCAGCCGGTCGGGCGGGTGATCTTCACGACGGTCGCCTTCACCTCGGCGAGCTGGTCCAGGGTGTCGATCCCGCCCAGGCCCAGGTGGTCGGGGGAGATGTTGGTGACCACGGCCACGTCGTTGTGGGCCACCCCCACCCCGCGACGCAGGATGCCGCCCCTGGCGGTCTCGAGCACGGCCAGCTCCACGCCGGGCTCCGACAGCACGCGCCGCGCGCCGCCAGGGCCCGACCAGTCCCCGGCGTCGACCAGCTCGCCGTCGAGGTAGATGCCGTCGGTGTTGGACCAGCCCACGCGCAGGCCGGCCCGGCGGCCCATGTGGGCGACAAGCCGGGTCACTGTGGTCTTGCCGTTGGTGCCGGTGACGGCGACCACGGGGATGTCCGGGTCGGGTAGGGTGGGGCCGGGGCCCGGCTCCACCTCGCGCAGGCGGCTCCCGGCGGCCCGGACCTGCTCAGCCAGGTCGGGCCGGATCTGCTCAGCCAGGTCGGCCCGGTCGGGCCGCAACCGCTCAACCCGGTCGGGCCGGACCCGCTCAACCAGGTCGGGCCGCACCGTGAGCCCCTCGAGGAGGGCGGCGACCTCCTCGCCGAGCGCCTCGGCCGCGTTGCGGCGGCGCCAGGGCCAGGCCAGCACCACCTGGGTCGGCTCGGGCCCGGGCCGGCCCCGCACAGCCAGGCGGCCCACGCCGGCGGCGGTTGCGGTCCGGCGGACGAGGTGGGCGCCCAGCCGGGCCACGAACCGGCGCCGCTGCTCGCTCCCGGGCCGCCCGGCCGGACCGGGTCTCATCCGCTTCAGGCGGTGTGGTCCGGCCGGCCGGTCCTCTGGTCCGGACGCGGGCGCCTCGGGGGACGCGGCGAGCCCGGGCAGCGCGGCCTGCTCGGCCACGGCGACCGCCTCGGTCTCGGGCAGCGCGAGCAGCTCCGACACCTCGAGGGTGAGCTTGATGGCGGGGCGCGGGAAGTAGAGGTTCGGCCCGTCGAGGACGCGCAGCTCGACGAGGTTCTCGGGGTGCGGGGGGCTCAACGCTGGCCTCCCGAGGGGGACGGGGTCACTGCCGGGCCTCGGAGGGATCGCTGCGACGGCCGGCAGGCGCCGGCCGGGATGGCGGCCACTATACT
Source organism: Actinomycetes bacterium (assembly GCA_036000965.1). Lineage (NCBI taxonomy): Bacteria > Bacillati > Actinomycetota > Actinomycetes > Actinomycetes bacterium. Next base: position 32,722 of record DASYUT010000289.1, on the reverse strand, counting down.
GGCAGCGCATGGACCTCTGCGCCGACCCCTGCGCCGACCCCGCGAGCCTGGTCCCGCTGGTGCGCGGGCGCTACCAGAGCGCGCTCGCAACCCTTGAGCAGCTCGTGAACCAGGACTCCGGGTCGTGGTCGCGCGAGGGCGTGAACCGGGTCGCCGACCTGTGCGAGGCCCGTTTCCGGGCTACCGGGTGGGCGCTCGAGCGCCTGGTCCACGAGCCGCCGCAGGGCGAAGCCCGCCTGGGCGACGTGGTGATCGGGCGGCGCACGGGTGCCCTGCCCGTGGCCGGCGGCGGGCGACGCCTGCTGCTCATGGCCCACATGGACACCGTGTTCGACGACGGCGCGGCCGCCGTCAGGCCGTTCCGGGTAGAGGACGGGCGCGCCTTCGGCCCCGGCGTGACCGACGACAAGGCCGGGATCGTGACCGGCTTCGACGCGGTCGAGGTGCTCTGCGACCAAGCCGGGTTCGACGCCTTCGCCGAGATCACCATGGTCTGCACGCCCGACGAGGAGATCGGCTCGCCGTTCAGCCGGGCCGTGCTGACCCGCCTGGCGGGCGAGCACGATGCCGGCATCGGACTGGAGGCCGCCAGGATCGACGGGTCCCTGGTCACCGCCCGCAAGGGCATCTCCGCCTTTGCCATCGACGTGGTGGGCAAGGCCGTGCACGCCGGCGTCCGCCCCGAGCGGGGCGTGAACGCCGCCCTCGAGGCGGCCCGCAAGACGGTCGCCCTGCAGGAGCTGAACGGCAGGTGGCAAGGGGTGACCTGCAACGTGGGCGTGATCCGGGCCGGTACCAGGCCCAACGTGGTCGCCGAGCACGCCCACCTCGAGGTCGACCTGCGGGCGGTCACCACCGCCGCGTTCGACGTGGCCGCCGCGGCGGTCGAGGAGATCGCGGCGACCAGCTTCGTGCCGGGCACCAGCGCCACCCTCCGGGCCGTGCACCGGCACCTGCCGATGGAGCGGACCGAGGCAGTCGTCGCGCTCCTGGCCGAGGCCCAGCGGGTGGCCGCCGCCCTCGGCTTCGAGGTCGGTGAGCAGGCCACCGGCGGGGCTGGGGACGCCAACACAACGACAGCGGCCGGCCTGCCCACCATCGACGGCTTCGCCCCGATCGGCGGCGAGGCCCACGGGCCGCGCGAGTGGCTGGACCTCGGCAGCGTGGTGCCCCGGACCGCGCTGCTGGCCGGGTTCCTCGCGCGGCTCGGTGGCGGCGGGTAGCGAGCGGGCGGACATGCCTCCCCAAACGGACGCCGCGAGAGCGAGCGACCCCGCGCCCCTATACTAGTCTTGTGTCCCCGCGCGCTGTCCCTGCGCGCCCGCCACTCCTGGTGCGCGGGCCGCTCGGCGTGGCCCCGGCGCGGCCCGCGGCGAAGCGGCCCGCCCGCGGCCCAGCGTCCGCCTGGTAGCCCGTGATGGCGACGTCCCGAGCCCCGTTGGCGACTCCGGTCAAGCGGGTGATCCAGCTCCTGCTCTTCGCATTCGTCGTCATCTACCTGGTGCTGCCCCAGGTGCCGAAGGTGCGCGACTCGCTCCACCTGCTCGGCAAGGTGGACTTGAGGCTCGTGCCCCTCGCCATCGCGCTCGAGGTCGCCTCCTGGTGCTGCTACACCAATCTGACCAGGGCGCTGCTGCCCCGCGGCCAGAGCCCGCCCTTCTTCACCCTGTCCCGCATCCAGCTCTCGACCCTGGCGGTGAGCCACGTCGTCCCCGGGGGGTCGGCGGTTGGTGGGGCGCTTGGCTTCCGGTTGCTCACCAAGAACGGGATCAAGGGCACCGACGCCGCCTTCGCGATGGCGACCCAGGGTATGGGGTCGGCCGTCGTGCTCAACCTCCTGCTCTGGCTCGGGTTGGTCGTCTCCATCCCGCTGCGCGGCTTCAACCCCCTCTACGGCACCGCCGCCCTGCTCGGCGTGGTGCTCATCGGCGGCTTCTCGGCCCTGGTCATCCTGCTCATCCGGGGCGAGCAGCGCGCCGCCCGGATCCTGCGCGCGGTCGCCGGGCGGATCCCGTTCCTCGACGAGGACAGGGTGTACGAGATCGCCCTGCGGCTCGCCGACCGCCTGCAGACCCTCGCCCGCGAGCGCGACCTGATCCGCCGGGCGATCGTCTGGGACCTCGGCTTCTGGCTGTGCACCGCCACCGCCCTCTGGGTCTTCGTCGGCGCGTTCGGGTACTGGGTCCCGATCTACGGCCTGATCGTCGCGTTCGGGCTCGCCTACGTCGTGGCCGCCCTGCCGATCACCCCGGCCGGGCTCGGGGTCGTAGAGGCGGTCCTGATCTCGCTGCTCACGTTCTTCGGCGTGCCGGTCGGGGCGGCCACCCTCGGCGTGCTCGCCTATCGCCTGGTCAACTTCTGGCTCCCCATCCCGCTCGGCGGCCTCGCCTACCTGTCGCTGCAGGTGGACGAGGCCAGGGCCGACGCGGAGATCGAGGCCGGGCAGCGCCAGGCGGCGAGGCCGCGCAGGGAGCGGGAGCTGCGCCGCCTGGCCGAGGAGTCGGTGCAGCGGTCCGAGGACCGGCGCGCCTGGGCCGAGCGTCACGGCCTGCGCGTCCACCCGCGGCCCGACAACACCTTCGACCCGGCCGAGGACTGACCGCACCCCTGAAGCGCGCGAGGCCGACCGCCGAACTTGGCCGCTGGCATAGATGCCCGCGCCGCAGGCGCTCCAAGGAGCTTGGCGTCGGAATGGGATGGCCCGCGCCCCAGGCGCTCCATGAGCTTGGCCGTCGGCATGGGCGCCCGCGCCGCAGGCGCTCCGGGCGGTTCAGCGCCGACCAGGTTCGGCTCTCGCGCCGCGGCCAGTGCCGCGCTTGACGGCGTACATCGCGGCGTCGGCCTCGTCCCAGGCTCGGGCCAGGCCGACGCCTGGCCGGCGGGTGGCGTGGCCGACCGAGGCCCGGATGCCGGCCCGCTCGAGCGCGGCCCGGATCCGCTCGGCCAGGGCGGCCGCCGCGGCCTCGTCGCACTCCACCGCGAGCACCCCGAACTCGTCCCCGCCGAGCCGGGCAACCACGTCGCTGGCGCGCTTGGTGGCCACGATCACCTGGGCGGTCCGGCGAAGGAGGGCGTCGCCGGCGACATGCCCACGGTCGTCGTTGGTCCGCTTCAGCTCGTCCAGGTCGACCGATACGAGCGAGGCCGGCGACCCGTAGCGCCGGCAGCGAGCCTCCTCGGCGTCGAAGATGTGGTCCCAGGCGCGCCGGTTGCCAACCCCGGTGAGCGGGTCGGTGAGGGCTTCCAGCTCGGCCCGCTCGACTCGCCGCTCGAGCTCCTCGCGCTCCAGCTCCTGCGCGAGCACGGTGCCGAGGAGCCGGCCGAGCAGCTCCAGGATGGGCAGCTCGCCGGCGAGCGCTGGCCGCGGCTCGGGGTCCAGGCCGCACAAGCACCCGAACAGCCCGCCCTCCGGGTCGACGATGGGCACGGCGGCGTGGGCGCCGACCCGCAGGCGCTGGTGCGGCGCGACGGTGAACGGGCCCAGCCCGGCTGTGGACGGCACCACCATCGGCGCACGGCCGTCGGCCACCGCCCTGAACGGGAGGTCGTCCCAGTCGAGCACCTCGCCCACTTCGATGCCGTACCACCGGTCGCGCACGCCCAGCACGACCACCCGGCCACCCGAGACCCGCGCCAGCATCCAGAGCCGCAGCCCGACGCGCTCCTGCAGGTAGTCGAGGACCGAGGAGACCGCACCATCGAAGATCGATGGGCTCGAGGGGAGGGTGACCGCTGCCTTCACGCTGAACAGCACCGCCAACGACGAGTCCAAATCAGACAGGTCGGATACAACGAGCTACCGTTAGGAAGCGGTCAATCCGACACGGCCAGATTGGACCCCCACGCCACCTGCCCTGGCTAGTCAGTACAACTGCGGAGGGTCAGGAGGCTAGTCCTGGTGCCAGAGACTTTGGACCGCTCGTTCTGGTCCCCGACCAGCGCTCGTTCTGGTCCCGACCAGGGCCTCGGCATTTGGGACTAGCCCTGACCGCGGCGCCTCTACTCGCCCGACGCCTTCCTGCGGCGCGAGGACGCCGTCTTGCCGCCCGAGGCGCGCGCGGTCCTGGCGACCGGCTTGGCGGAGTCCTTGCCCGCCTTCGCCGCCTCCACGCTGGCCCGCAGAGCCTCCATCAGGTCAACGACCTTGGCCGGCTCGGCCTCCTCGACGTAGGTGATCTCCTCGCCCTGGACCTTCTTGGCCACCAGGTCCTCGAGGGCGGCACGGTACTCGTCGCGGAACTCCCCGGGCTCGAAGTCGTCGGAGAGGCTCTCGATGAGGCTGCGGGCCATCTTGACCTCTTGCGGGCGCACCTCGACGCGCTCGTCGAGCTCGTCAAAGGCCGGGGTGCGGATCTCGTCCGGCCAGAACATCGTCTCGAGCACGAAGCAGCTGTCGCGCAGGCGCAGGGTGGCCAGGTGCTCCTTGTCGCGGAAGGCGATCTTGGCCAGGGCCACCTTGCCGTCGTCGGCCATGGCCTCGCGGAGCAGGTGGTAGGCCTTGGCCCCGGTGCCCTCGGGCACGATGTAGTACGACTTCTGGAAGAAGATCGGGTCGATCTGGTCGGCGTCAACGAAGCGCTCGATCTCGATCGTCTTGGCGGTGGAGACCGGCAGCGAGTCGAGCTCCTCGTCGGTCAGGGTCACGTAGTGGTCCTTCTCGTACTCGTAGCCCTTGACGATCTCGGAGTAGTCGACCTCCTCGCCGTCGAGCGCGCACACCCGCTTGTAGCGGATGCGCCCGCCGTCCTTGGCGTGCAGCTGGTTGAACCGCAGGCTCTTCTCCTCGGTGGCCCCGTACAGCTTCACCGGGATGGTGACCAGCCCGAACGAGATCGCGCCCTTCCAGATCGTCTTCATCGGCCGTGCTCCTGGTGAAGGCGGCGGGCCAACCTCTGCTACGCCGTCAACTGTACGCTGGCGAACAGTGCGACCCAAGGAGGCTGCCTGTCGTGGCCACCGGCAAACGCCGTCCGCCGCCCTTCCCGTCGGCGCTGCCCGCGCGGCGGGTGTCGCCTGAGGCACGCGGGGCCGGGAGCGCCTGGCGGGTCGAGGCCGAAGGCCGTGAGCTGCGCCTTTCCAACCTGAACAAGGTCTACTGGCCGGGCGAGGGCATCACCAAGGCTGACCTGCTCGCGTACTACTGGAACGTCGCCCCGCTGCTCCTGCCCCACCTCGCCGACCGGCCGCTCACCATGCATCGGATGCCGGACGGGCTCGCTGGAGAGCCGTTCTACGAGAAGCGGGTGCCCGCCCACGCGCCGAGCTGGCTGCCCACCGCCGCCGTCCCCTCCGAGGAACGGTCGAAGATCACCCCGTTCGTGGTCGTCCAGGACCTGCCGAGCCTGCTGTACGTGGTGAACCTCGGCTGCATCGAGATGCACCCGCTGCACTCGCGGGCCGGCTCGCTCGACCGGCCCGACTACGCCTTCTTCGACCTCGACCCGTTCGAGCCCTACACGTTCGCGGACGTGCGCTTCGCCGCCAAGCTGGTCAAGGTCGTGCTCGACGGGCTCGGCCTGCGCGGGTACCCGAAGACCTCCGGGGCGACCGGCATGCAGGTGTTCGTCCCCCTGGACGGCACCCACACCTACGCCGACGCGCGCGCCTTCGTGGAGCGGGTGGGGCGCCTGCTGGTCCGCGCCTCCCCCGACAAGGTCACCATGGACTGGGCCATCGAGAAGCGGGCCGGCAAGGTGTTCGTCGACCACCAGATGAACCGGCAGGGCGCGAACGTCGCCAGCGCCTACTCGGTGCGGCCCCGGCCCGGGGCGCCGGTGTCCACCCCGCTCGACTGGGACGAGCTGGACGAAGACATCGAGCCCGGTGACTTCCGCATCGACAGCGTGTGGGAGCGGTTCGCCTCGGGCGACCGGTTCGGGCCGGTGCTGACCGACCGGCAGTCGCTCGCCCCGGCGATGGAGGCCCTCGGGCTGGGGCCGCCCGGCAGGCCTCGGCGCGAGCACGGCCGGTCGGCCGGGCCCAACACGCCCCGCCGGCCGGCGCGGGCGGCGGGCCCGGCCGCGCTGGACGAGTACGCCAGCAAGCGGGACTTCGCCCGGACTCCGGAACCCAGGGGCGCCGCCCCAGACCCCGAGGACCCCATCCCGGAGGCCGAGGACCCCATGGACCCCACCTTGGACCTCACCCCGGAGGCCGTGGACCCAACCCCGGAGGCCGAGGGCGCGGCCCCGGAGCTGGTGGAGGCCGCGCCGGTGCCGGTGGCCGCCCCGGAGTCCGAGGGCGCGGTCCCCGGGCCGGTGGAGGCCCTCCCCGAGCCGGAGGGCGCGGCGGCCGGGGACGCCGGGGCGCCCCCGGCGCGGGTGAGCCCGATGCCGGCCGAGCCGCACGCCGCCGGCATCCCGGCCGCCGCAAGGCTCGAGCCGGGCAGCTGCTTCACCATTCAGCAGCACCACGCCAGAAGCCTCCACCACGACGTGCGGTTCGAGCACGACGGGGTGCTGGTGTCGTTCGCGGTGCCGAAACGGCTGCCAGAGGAGCCGGGCGTCCGCCACCTGGCCGTCAACACCGAGGACCACCCGCTCGACTACCTGACGTTCTCGGGCGCGATCCCAGCCGGCGAGTACGGCGGCGGCGAGGTGCGCCTGTTCGACCTCGGCACCTACGAGCCGCTCGAGGTGCGCGACGGCAAGTGGACGGTGCGGCTGCACGGCAGCCGCTACCACGGCGCGGAGTACCACTTCTTCCGTACCAAGGGACGCGACTGGATGTGCGTGCTGGCCGGCAAGGCCTCGCTCCCCCAGCCGGCGCCGCCCCCCACGTTCGAGCCGATGATGGCCGCCCTGGAGACCGCGCCGTTCGACGCCGAGGGGTGGCAGTTCGAGGTGAAGTGGGACGGGCATCGCTGCCTGGCCAACCTCGGCACCGCTACCCGGCTCACCTCCCGCACCGGCCGCGACGCCACCGGCCAGTTCCCCGAGCTTGCCGAGATGCACCGGCAGCTCGCGGCCCGCAACGCGGTGATCGACGGCGAGGTGGTCGCGCTGGACGCCCAGGGCCGGCCGTCGTTCGCGCGGATGCAGGACCGGTTCCACCGCTCGGCCGAGGAGCTGGCCCGCAACGCGGGCCGGGTGCCGATCCAGTTCATCGCCTTCGACCTGCTCTGGCTCGACGGCGTGCCCCTGCTCGACCGGCCGCTTTCGGAACGGCGGGCCCGGCTGGCCGAGGTGTTCGTGGAGACCCGGCGGATGCGCCTGTCGCAGGTGGTGGAGGAGGCGGGCGTGGCCTTCTTCGGCGAGATCGAGAAGCTCGGCCTCGAGGGGGTGGTGGGCAAGCGGATGGCGAGCCCCTACCGACCCGGCCAGCGGTCGCCGGACTGGCGCAAGGTCAAGGCGGTACACAGGCAGGACTGCGTGATCGTGGGCTGGACGCCGGGCAAGGGCATGCGCTCGGCCACTCTCGGCGCGCTCCTGCTGGCCGTCTGGGACGGGGGCCGGCTGCGCTACGCCGGCAACGTCGGCACCGGCTTCGGCCAGGCGTTCCTGGCCGAGCTCCTGGCCGAGCTGCGCGAGCGCGAGACGACCGAGCGGCCGGTCGACCCCGACCCCCGCGTCCGGGGTGCCCGCTGGGTCCGGCCGGAGCTGGTGTGCGAGGTGGAGTACCAGGGCTGGACCAAGGAGGGCCGGCTCCGGTTCGCCTCGTTCAAGGGGATCAGGACGGACAAGCTGCCCGAGGACTGCCGTCCCGAGCCCGCGTTCGCGGGGTCGGCTGGGGGCCGGGAGTAGGCAAGACGGTGACGCAGCAGGCAGAATGGCGGTGTAGAGAGGCTCGGCGACACTCCGCAGCCCGGTGCGCTCGCAACGTCGCGAGGGCCTCCTCAGCGGGCGAGAAGGACAGGTTGCATGGGTGCTCACATCCTGGTTGTCGACGACGATCCCCTCCTGGCGGCTGCCCTGCGACGGCCGCTGGCGTACGAGGGATTCGAGGTGGAGGTGGCCGCATCGGGCGAAGAGGCCCTCTCCCGGGTTCTGGAGCGAGCCCCGGACCTGGTCATCCTCGACGTCCTGCTGCCCGGCATCGACGGCCTCGAGGTCTGCCGCCGGCTGCGCCAGGTGGGCGACGCGGCCGTGCTCATGCTGACCGCCCGCAGCGAGGTGCCCGAGCGGGTCGCCGGCTTCGAGGCCGGCGCCGACGACTACCTGGGCAAGCCGTTCGCGTTCGAGGAACTGCTGGTCCGCGTGAAGGCGCTGCTGCGCCGGGGCCGCAACGGCACCTCGCCAACGGCCGAGCTGCGCTTCGGCGACGTGCGCATGGACCGCTCGACCCGCGAGGTGTGGCGCAGCGACCGCACGATCTCCCTGACCAGGCAGGAGTTCGACCTGCTGGCCCTGTTCCTCGAGCACCCGCGCCAGGTCCTGCCCCGCTCCACGATCCTCGAGCGGGTCTGGGACTACGACTTCGGGCGCGACTCCAACGTGCTCGAGGTGTACGTCGGCTACCTGCGCCGCAAGCTCGAGTCCGAGGACGAGCCGCGGGTCATCCACACCGTCCGGGGCGTCGGCTACGTGCTCCGCGAGGACCCCGAGGCGACCCGGTGACGCGGGAGGACCCGGTGACGCGGGAGGACCCGGTGACGCGGGAGGACCCGGTGACGCGGGAGGACCCGGTGACGCGGGAAGACCCGGTGACGCGGGAAGACCCGGTGACGCGGGAAGACCCGGTGACGCGGGAAGGAGAGCGCCGATGAGCTTCCGGGCCCGGCTCACCCTCGCCTATCTGGCCCTGCTCACGCTCGCGCTGTCGGCGTTCGGGTTCGGGGTGTACGCGTACGTGGACGCCCGGGTGCATCGGGAGGTCGAGGAGTCGTTCCTCAACCAGGCACGCACGTTCGGCCAGCTCGTCCAGGGCTACTACAACATCACCATCAACAACGTCCGCTCCATCCTGACCGCGCCGGGCACGTACTACGTGGTGTCGGCGCGGCACGTCCCTTCCGGGCCCGAGCATCCCAACCTCAACCTGCCCAGCCCGGCCCTGGGCGCCAACGACCTGCCGGTGGTGCCCGCCGACCGCAAGGTCCACACCGTGCCGAAGTGGGACAACCAGCTCGGCACGACGCTGGCTGTCTACACGGTCGACTTCGAGGCGATCCGGCCGCGCGAGGGGACCCGGAACAACCCGCCGTCGGGGGACGACCCCCTCCCCCGCTGGAAGGGCCGGCTCGTCCTGGCCCGCGACCTCGGCAGCGTCGAGTCGTCGCTCGGGCTGCTGCGCAAGATCCTCATCGCCGGGGGTGCCGCCGTCCTGGCCGTGGCCGCGCTGGTCGGCTGGATGCTGGCCGCCGGCCTGCTGCGGCCCCTGGCCCGGATGAAGTCCACCGCGCAGCGGATCGGCGACGACCGCGACTTCAAGCGCCGCATGCCGGTCGACAACGCCAAGGACGAGCTCGGACGGTTGTCGACGTCGTTCAACCAGATGCTCACCGAGCTGGAGCAGTCCCACCTGGACCTGCAGACCGCGCTCGAGTCGCAGCGCCGCTTCGTGGCCGACGCCTCGCACGAGCTGCGCACGCCGATGACGGCGATCCGCACCAACGTCGAGTTCCTGGCCCGCGTCCCCGGCGCGCGTAAGGAGGACCGGGCCGCCGCCCTGCACGACGTCCTGACCGAGATGCGGCGCATGGAGGAGCTCGTGGGCGACCTGCTCGCCCTGGCCCGGCTCGAGGCCACCGGCGCCGGGCCGGTCCGCCGGACGATCCGGCTCGACCATCTGCTGGCCGACATCCATCGGGACGCCAGCCGCGTGGCCCGGCCCGGGGTCGAGGTCCGGCTCGGCCCCACTCCCGAGGTGCGGGTCTCCGGCGACCGCGACGACCTGCGCCGGGCGGTCTGGAACCTGGTCGAGAACGCGCTCAAGTACACCCGGGCCGGCCGGGTGGACCTGCGCCTGCGGGCCGCCCACGGCATCGCCGAGCTGGAGGTGCGCGACACCGGGATCGGCATCGCAGAGGCCGACCAGGCACGCGTGTTCGACCGCTTCTGGCGCGCCCAGAGCACCCGGGGCACGTCCGGGTCCGGCCTCGGCCTCGCCATCACCAAGTGGGTGGCGCAGGCGCACGGCGGCACCGTGCTGGTCGAGTCGGTCCTCGACCACGGCACGACCTTCACGCTGCAGCTCCCGGCCACGGTCGAGCGCGGCAGGCCGCGGCGACCCCGCACCGCCGACACCGACGAGCTGGTGCGAGCGGGTGTCCCAGCCGATCCCGCACATTCTTAAGCCGTCCCTAGGCTTTTCTCATTCAGTTCTCAGGGTTGGCGGATAAAACTCAACCCCTGCGGCGGACGCAGGCGGCGCGGACGCACGGCCGCGCCCCCGGCCGCCCCGGCGGTGACGCCGGAGGCCCGGATGGTGGGACGAGGCCGGGCCGATGGCTCCGGCCTCGGGGCCTCTCGCGTCACCGGCCGGCGGCCGGAGCGGCCCCGAACGGCCGGCCCCGAACGGGGTCCCGGTCGGCCGACTGGCCGGCCCTGAACGGCCCCGAGCGACCCGCCGGGAGCGCAAGCCTGGCGTTGCGCATTTCCACCCGTCATCCTGGGTCGTGCCTGATCGTGCCTTCGGCGCTAAGGTGAGGATGGCCGCGTTTCGGCGGTCCATTCGGGAGCAATCATCCACTCGCCATCTCGGAGCGGGCCGCACGCACCGGCTCCGGCATACCGCAAGGAGCCAACCGTGACGAACGATCAGCCGCGGTTGGCCGCGGTGGGCCAGGCCGCCACCCCCCACGGCCAGCTCGAGAGCGCCCTGTTCGAGATCAAGCGGGTCATCGTCGGCCAGGAGGGCATGCTCGAGCGGGTGCTCATCGCGCTGCTCGCCAGGGGCCACCTGCTCCTGGAGGGCGTGCCCGGGCTGGCCAAGACCCTCACCATCTCGACCGTGGCCGACGTGCTCGGCGGCGCCTTCCACCGGGTCCAGTTCACCCCCGACCTGGTCCCCTCCGACCTGGTCGGCACCCGCATCTACCGGCCCGACTCGGGCAAGTTCGACACCGAGCTCGGCCCGGTGTTCTGCAACTTCCTGCTCGCCGACGAGATCAACCGGGCGCCCGCCAAGGTGCAGTCGGCCCTGCTTGAGGTGATGCAGGAGCGGCAGGTCACCATCGGCCAGACGAGCTACCCGGTGGGCGACCCGTTCCTGGTGCTGGCCACCCAGAACCCGATCGAGTCCGAGGGCACCTACCCGCTGCCCGAGGCCCAGGTCGACCGGTTCATGATGAAGGTGGTGGTCGACTACCCCAACTTCAGCGAGGAGATGGCGGTCGTGCAGCGGTCGCTGGTGGACCGGCCGGCCGTCAACCGGGTCCTCTCCCTCGACCAGCTCCACGAGCTGCAGCGGGTGACAGCCAACGTCTACGTCGACCGGCTGGTGGCCGAGTACGCCGTCGCCCTGTGCATGGCCACCAGGTACCCAGAGCAGTACAACGTCGGCCACCTCACCCCCTACGTCGCCTACGGGGCGAGCCCTCGCGGCTCGATCAACCTTGTCCACGCCGCGCGGGCCCTGGCGCTGCTCCGCGGCCGGGCCTACACGCTCCCCCAGGACGTCCAGGAGGTCGCCAAGGACGTGCTCCGCCACCGGCTGGTACTCACCTACCAGGCGCTCGCGGAGGAGGTCAGCGCCGACGCGCTGCTCACCGCCGTGCTCACCGCGATCCCGGCTCCCCGCATCGACCTGGCCCACGAGCCGACCGCGTCATGAGCGGGGCCGCGGGCACGCCGCTCGCCGTCGAGCGCACCCCTGACCGTCCGGGTCCAGGGCCCACCCCGGAGGCGCTGCTGCGCGCCCTCGACATCCAGGTGCGGCGCCGGGTCGAGGGGCTGCTGGCGGGCGAGTACCGTTCCGCCACGATCGGGATCGGCACCGAGCTGGCCCAGATCCGCCCCTACCAGCCCGGTGACGACGTGCGCCGCATCGACTGGAACGCGACCGCGCGCACCAACGAGCCGCACACCAGGGTCGAGGTGGCCGAGCGGGCCCTGTCCAGCTGGCTCGTGCTCGACACCAGCCCGTCGATGGCCTTCGGCACCCAGGACCGGCGCAAGGCGGACGTGGCCGAGGGGGTGGCGCTGGCCGTCGGCCACGTCGCCACCCGCCGGGGCAACCGGCTCGGGGTGGTCACCTTCGGCGACGACAACCCGCAGTCGATTCCGCCCCGCCAGGGCCGCGCCGGGCTGCTCGGGTTGCTCGCGACGCTGCGCCGGGAACCGGCGATGGAAGGTGGCGGTGCCACCTCGCTGGGCGACGCCCTGGCCCGGGCCGGCCGGTTCGCGCGCACCCGCTCGGTCGTGTTCGTGGTGAGTGACTTCCGGGGCCCGCGCGACTGGAAGGCGCCGCTGCTCGCGCTGGCCGGACGGCACGACGTGACCGCCGTCGAGGTCCGCGACCAGCGCGAGGAGGAGCTGCCGGCCGTCGGGGAGCTCTGGCTGGTCGACCCGGAGACCGGCCGCCACCTGCGGGTCGACACCTCCAACCGGAGGCTGCGGGAGCGCTTCGCGGCCGCCGCGGCCGCCGAGCGGGAGGAGCTGGCCGGCCTGCTGCGCGGCAGCGGCTGCGACCACGTCGTGCTCTGGACGGCGGGAGACTGGCTGGCCACGTTCGGCGGGTTCCTCCGCCGGCGCGGCAACCGCTGGAAGAGCGGAGGAGGGCCGCGCCGATGACCAGGGCGGGCGCACCAGCAGCCCCGCGCGCCTCGAAGCTGCGCCAGCCCAGGGCGGGCGCACCAGCAGCCGCGCGCGCCTCGAGGCTGCGCCAGCGCAGGGCGGGGCGGGTGCGGGAGGGGCGCCGATGATGCGGGCGGGCGCATTCCAGGCGGGGCGGGCGCGGGAGGGGCGCCGATGAACGTGCTGTGGCCGGGGTTCCTCTGGGCGCTCGTCCTGGTGCCGCTGGCCCTGGCCGCCTACCTGCTCGCGCAGCGGCGCCGGGCGCGCTACGCGGTGCGCTTCACCAACCTGGACCTGCTCGCCAACGTGGTCACCCGCTCACCCGGCTGGCGGCGCCACCTGCCGGCCGTGCTCTACCTGCTCGCGCTGGCCACGCTGCTGGTCAGCCTGGCCCGCCCCCAGTCGGTCGTGCTGGTGCCGAAGGAGCAGGCCACGGTGGTGATGGTCATCGACGTCTCGGGCTCGATGAACGCCACCGACGTCGAGCCCACCCGCCTGGTCGCCGCCCAGCAGGCGGCCAACTCGTTCCTCAACAACCTGCCGGCCAAGTTCCGGGTCGGCCTGGTGTCGTTCTCGGCCACCGCCCAGACCCTCACCCGCCCGACCACCGACCGGGACGCCGTGCGGGACGCGCTCAGCTCGCTGCACGCCGAGGGCGGGACCGCCATGGGCGACGCCATCGAGCGCGGCCTCGAGGCAAAGCGCCCGCCGCCGGCGCAGGTGGACCGGCCCAAGGGGAAGCCGGGCACCACGACCGCTCCCACCACGCCGTCCACGCCGCCGGCCGAGGCGCAGCCCAACGGCAAGGAGCCCCCGGTGGTGATGCTGCTGCTGTCGGACGGCGCCAACACGGTGGGCAAGAAGCAGCCCATGGAAGCGGCCGAGGAGGCCAAGCAGTTCCACGTGCCGATCTTCACGATCGCGCTCGGAACCGACTCGGGCGTCGTCGAGGTGCCCGACGAGAGCGGCCAGCCGCGGCGGATCCCGGTCCCGCCCGACAAGGTGACCCTGCGGCGGATCGCCGACGCCACCGGGGGAAAGTTCTTCACCGCCCCCAGCAACCGGGACCTGAAGGGGGTCTACCGCGACCTCGGGTCGCGCATCGGCTTCGTGAAGGAGCGGCAGGAGGTCACCGTCGTCTTCGCCGCCGGCGCGCTCCTGCTGCTGGTCGTCGGCGGGGCGCTCTCCTTGGCCTGGTTCAACCGGTTCCCGTGAGCGGCCCGGCGTCGGTGCCGATCCCGTCCGGCTTGTCGCCCGCCCCCTCGAGCTCCCCGGCGCGCTCGGACACCTCGGCGAGCCGGCCGTCGAAGCGGTCGAGCCGGCGCGCGGCCTCGTCCCAGCGGGTGCGGGCGTTGCCAAGGTGCCTGCCGACGACCTCGAAGTCGTCCCTGAGCCGGCCCAGCTCCCCCTGCAGGCCGGTGAGGGCATCGAGCACGCGGCGGGCGTTGGCCTCGACCCGCAGCCCGCGCAGGCCGAGCCCGATCGAGATCAGGTAGGCGTAGAGGGTGGTCGGCGACACCGGGAACACTCGGCGCGAGACCGCGTGGCGGAACGGGGAGTCACCCGGCGCCTCCTCGCGCAGGAACTCGTAGTAGACCGCCTCCGACGGCACGTAGCAGAGCGCGAAGTCGAAGGTGCCCTCGTCGGGGCAGATGTACTTCTCGGCGATCGCGTCGACGTGCCGGCGGGCGTCGCGGAGGAACGCCCGCCGGTGCAGCGCCCGGGCGGTCTCGCCCTCCTCGGTCGAGGCCATGCGCGCGAACGCCTCGAGGGGGAACTTGGCGTCGACCGGGACCATGGTGCCGCCGAGGTCGAGCACCGCGTCCACCCGGGCGCCGGACCGGAACACGTGCTGGGTGCGCCAGGCGGAGCTGGGCAGCCCCTGGGCGAGGAGCTGCTCGAGCAGCACCTCACCGAGGGCGCCGCGGGCCTGGGGCGGACGGAGGAGATCCTCGAGCCGGCCCAGCTCGCGGGCGTGGTCCAGCACCTGCCTGGCCAGCTCGGCCACGGTCCCGACCCGTTCCCGCACGTCGGCGGCCACGTCGGCGGCCTGGGCCTGGGCGTGCTGCACGGTGTCCAGGCCGAGCCAGAGGCGCTGGTCGAGGGCTGCCAAGCGGCGGTCCAGCTCGCTGGACATGCCCTCGAACCGGCGTTCCAGCAGGCCCGCAGCGGCGAGCTCCGTCCCGCGGTCGCGCCGCCCGGCCCAGAGCCCGACCGCGAGCCCGGCAGCCACCGCCAGCGCCAGCATCGCCCATTCCACCGGCCGGCCTCCCGTCACCCTCCGCTCCGGACCCTTTGGGCGGACCGCTCCGGATCCTTTCGGGTTCCGGACCCTTTGGGGCCGGAACGTAGCAGCGGGGTGCGACAGCGGCGGGAGCAGTCAGTTGTGGTCGGGCGGCGTGAGGCCACACAGGGCGTCCGGCCCGGAGATGGCCACGGCGGCGCCCAGCAGCTCGCCGGACGCGTCGTTGACCGAGAACCAGGGCGGTGGACCGGCCGTCACCGAGCCGGGTACGTCGAGCGCGCCGAGCATCGCGAGCGGCGCCAGCGCGGTCGACCACAGCTCGCGCCGCCACACCTCGGGACCGGCCACGGCGAGCACGGCCGGCCAGCGGTGGCCCACCAGGGCCCGGAAGCGCCCGGCGAAGCTGGCCAGGTCGACCCGTCCCTGCGGCAGCCCCGCCAGCTCCTGCAGCAGGACGTCCCGCTCGTGGCGGAGCAGACGGCCGAGACCGGCCCGGGGCGACCAGCGGGCCCAGTCCATCCCCTCCCACCAGGCGGCGAACACGAAGCCGGTCTGCGCGTCCAACGGCAGGGCGAGGAACTCCCAGCCCTGGCCCGTGAGCCGGAGGGCGCCCGCGTCCACCTCGACCAGCCCGCCCGCGTCGCAGAGGGAGCGCAGCAGTGCAGCCCGGCGCCGGGCGGGCACCAGCTCCGGCGGATCGCCGGCGCCCGAGAGCCGGGCCTGCAGGCGCCGCACGCCGGTCATGCGGAGATCGCCCTTGCTGCTGACCGGCAGCCCGCCGGCAACGAGCAGCAAGAGGAACTCGCGCACGTCGTCGGCCAGGCGTGCGAACGGTCCAGATGGCAGCACGTAGGATCCCCGGGATGGATGTGACGCCGGGCCCTGGGCCCCCAGTAGCCCCCCAGGGACAGCCTATGTCGTTTCGGCGGGGTCGGTACAGTCCTGTCCACACTGAGGCTGGGACCGGCCGGGCACGGACGCCCGCCGTTGGGTACCCTCAGCCCCCGGCCGCTCGCCGCCCACCGGGGGCGGGCGGCAGGCAACGGACCCACCCGCCGTCAAGGAGGAGCAGGTATGGAGGTCAAGCTCGGCGTCACCTACAGCCCAAAGGAGCTCGTCGTCGAGACTGACCAGTCGGCCGAGGACGTGGCCGGGCTGGTCGACGCGGCGGTGGGTGGGCACGCCGGCGTGCTCTGGCTCAGCGACACCAATGGCCGCCGGGTGGGCATCCCCACCGAGAAGCTCGCCTACGTGGAGGTCGGTGAGGAGAACCCGACCAAGCGGGTCGGCTTCAGCTCGATGTAGGCGCCCGCTGTTGGCAGCGCGGTGACGGCCGCCAGGTGAAGCCGCTATTGGTAGTCGCGGTGATAGAGGATGCCGTGGCGGCCCAGCTCGATGACCGACACCCCCGGCGTGCCCGACGAGCGCCTGCCGGCGTGGGTGTAGGCGCTGGTCCACTCGGCCATGACCGTCGAGTCGGCCGTGATCTCGCGCTTGACCGACAGCTCGACCGGGCCGCGGTTGGCGAAGTAGGAGGCGAGGAAGTTGCGGATCTCGTCGCGGCCGCGGTGGACGGCGTTGTCCGGTTCGTAGTACTCGGCGTCTGGCGCGTACAGCGCGGCCGCGGCGTCCGCGTCGGCTCGGGCATGGGCCTCGCGCAACGCCTCGTACACCTCGGCCGGACTGGCCACGGCGGCTACCTCCTCGGACGTGCCGGGCCAGGCGGCACCGGCGGACGGATACGCGGTGAGCCTACCGTACGACCGGGTCCGGGTAGCATGGCCCCCCATGGCTGCAGGAGCGGACCGCCGCCAGCCCGGAGTCCCGGCGGTACTGACCGGCTCGCCCACCGGCCGCGGTCGTTTCACCGCTATACTGGTTCATTGAACACGGCCCGCGCCCGCTTGCGCGTGGCCATCCAGGATTCCCCACGACGCGGAGGCTCGTTGAGTCCGAACGAAACAGCCACGACTATCATCCCTGAACGCAGCTTCGCTGACCTCGGCGTGACGCCGAAGACCCTCACCTCGCTGGCCCGGGTCGGCATCGAGCATCCCTTCCCCATCCAGACCCTGTGCCTGCCTCTGGCGCTGGCCGGCGTGGACCTCATCGGGCAGGCACGCACCGGCACCGGCAAGACGCTCGCCTTCGGCGTCCCGATCGTGCAGGAGGTAGACCCAGACGTTGCGGCCGTGCAGGCCCTCGTCGTGGTCCCCACCCGCGAGCTCTGCCTCCAGGTGGCCGGCGACATCGAGACCGCCGGCCTCGAGGCCGGCATCCGGGTCGTGTCGATCGTGGGCGGCCGGCCGATCGGCCCCCAGGTCGTCGCCCTGAGCCAGGGCGCCCAAGTGGTCGTCGGCACCCCAGGACGCCTGCTCGACCTGCTGCGGCAGCGCAGCCTCGACCTCTCCCAGGTCATCATCCTCGTCCTCGACGAGGCCGACGAGATGCTGGACCTCGGCTTCCTGCCCGACGTCGAGGCGATCATCAAGGCGACCCCCGACCACCGGCAGACCATGCTGTTCTCGGCCACCATGCCGAAGGCGGTGGTGGCGCTGGCCAGGCGCTACTCCAAGCAGCCGACGTTCGTGCACGCCGAGCACGGGCAGGAGGTGACCGTCCCCGCCACCAGGCAGCACTTCTTCCAGGTCCACCCGCTGAACCGCTTCCAGGTCCTCTGCCGCATCCTCGACGCGCCCGCGCGCGACCGGGTCGCGGTGTTCCGCCGGACCAAGCGGGGCGTCGACCGCACCATCAAGGGCCTGGTCGAGGCCGGTTACAAGGCGGGCGCCCTGCACGGGGACCTGCCCCAGGTGACCCGCGAGCGGGTCGTGCGGGCGTTCCGCAAGGGCAAGCTGGACGTGCTCGTCTGCACCGACGTGGCCGCACGCGGACTCGACATCGCCGGGCTGTCCCACGTCGTCAACTACGACACCCCCGAGGACGACCGCGCCTACGTCCACCGGATCGGCCGCACCGGCCGGGCCGGAGCCGCCGGCGTGGCCATCACCTTCGTCGCCTGGAACGAGCTGGAAACGGCCGACCTGATCCGCCGCCGCCTGAACCTCACCGACGAGCCCATGCACGAGGTCTACTCGACCAGCACGCTACTTGCCGAGCTGTTCGACCTGCCGACCACCGAGGAGGCAGCCGCCAGGCGGAAGCACTCGGTGCCGGCCGCACCGGCCCCGGCCCAGGCCAGCGGCGACCCGGCCCCGACCAAGGCAGCAACGCCCAAGCCGGCTAACCATCGCCGTCGGCGGCGTAGGCGCATCAGCAGCAGTGAGGCGACCGCCCGCCCTTCAGCTGCGGCCAGCTAGAAGTCGCCAACAGGCGGGCGCCAGCCCCCAGCTCGCAGCGCCGGCGATCCGCCTGACCATGGCAAGGCGCTTCTTGGGACCGTGGCGGGATCCGCCTGGCCACGGCACCGGCGCTCTTGGGGGAACCGTGGGGGGAGCGTGTACCGGTACACCCGCGGCTCCCCCAAGCACGATGGCACCGGCGCTCTTCGGGATCCGCCTGACCATGGCGCAGGCGCTCTTGGGGGGCCGTGGGGGGAGCGTGTACCTGCCAGACCGCGGCTCCCCCGGAAGCTGGCACAGGCGCTGTTGGGGGGCCGTGGGGGGAGCGAGCTCCCCCCACATCGAACCAGGACTCCAGGCTAGCTGAGCTGCCGGCGACACTCAGAGGACCGCCGGTGGGGGAATCGCCGACCCTTTCAGGAAGTTGTGTTCGTTGAGGAAGGGGCGTGTCCGGCTCGGCCGGGTCGAGAAGGGATCGGCGCTTGGTGCAGGTGGCCAGCTTCGAGGACACTGCTGTCCCGCACATGAACGCCTGCTACGACGCGGCGCTGCGGCTGACCGCTGACCCGGCGACCGCCGAGGACCTCGTGCAGGAGACGTTCCTGCGTGCCTGGCGGTCGTTCGCCTCGTTCCAGCCGGGGACAAACTGCCGGGCCTGGCTCCTGCGCATCCAGTACAACCTGTTCTGCACCCAGTACCGCAAGGGGCAACGGATGCCGCTGGTACCACTGGACGGCGGGGACGACGGGCGGGCGGTCGAGGTCCCCAGCACCGAGCCCGGCCCCGAGGAGCAGGCCGTGCGCAAGGCCGACCAGGAGACTGTCCGCCGGGCTGTGGCCCGGCTCCCCGAGGACTTCCGGGTCGCGGTCACGCTCGTGGACCTCCACGGCCTGACCTGCTCGGAGGCGGCCGCGGTGATGGGGACGCCACGCGGGACGGTGCTGTCGCGCGTGCACCGGGCCAGGCGCCGCCTCGAGGCGATGCTCGTGCCCGAGCTGGGAAGGGTGCGTGCCGATGACCTGTGACGAGTTCGAGGCGCGGCTCACCGCCTTCAGCCTGGGGGAGCTCGGGCCGGATGAGGCCGGGCAGGCACGCGAGCACGTGGCCCACTGCGACGCCTGCGCGTCCAGCGCCCTGCGTGACCGCCAGCTCACCGCGCTGCTGCGCGCCTCGGTGGTCGAGATGCCCAGCGCTGGCCGGCAGGCGGTCCTGGCCGCGGTCCGGGCCGAGGCGGCCCGTACCAGCGGGCAGCGCAAGCCCGGCCGGCAGGTGAGGCATGGCTGGAGCGGCGTCCGGGCCGCCGGGCGACCGGCCGGCGGGCGCCGGCGTCACTGGCTCGCGCTCAGCTCGGCGGCTGGGCTGGCCGCGGCCGTGCTCGCCGCGGTGGTCCTCGCCGTGCCAGCTCCCGATGCAGGGAGCCCGCTGGCCGCGGGCTGGTCCGCCTACCGTACCGAGGCGTCGATGGCCTGGGACCGCCCGAGCGGACGCACCACCGAACGCCTGCTGGCCGTGCTCGGAGCCGCCGCCCGTACGCCTGACCTGACCCGCTTCGGCCTGGTCTCGCAGGGCTGGGGCGCCCGCAACCTGGCCGGCCACCTGGCCGCCGTGGCCGAGTACCGCGACGCCCAGGGCAGGCGGGTGACGCTGCTCCGGTGGCGGGGCAAGCTGCCCGAGGCCACCCAAGGCTCCCCGGCCGAGGGCTACAGCAGGAAGCTGCAGACCGCCCAGTGGGGTGCGACGTCGAGCGCGTGGTTCCGCTCTGGCGAGGTCGTCTGGTGCCTGATCGGCACGGTCGACCACCAGACCCTCGACGCGGTGGCCGCGCACCTGGGCGCGGAATCATGAGCCAACAGAGCAAGTTCTCCGGCTGAACGGCCGCATCGCGGCCCGAGCTCTGGAGGCCGACCATGCAGCGTGGTCGCACGAGACTTGCCTACGTCCTGGCCTTCGCCGTCGCTCTGGTGGTGGTGGCCACCGGCTGCAGCTCCGGCGACAGCGGCGGCAGCGCCAGCGGCGGAGGCGTCGGCGGCGGCGGCGAGAAGCTGTCGCTCGAGGCCCAGGGCATCAAGTTCTCCACCACCGACCTGCAGCTCAAGACGGGCCAGGCGTACACCGTCACGTTCACCAACAAGGACTCCGTCGAGCACAACTTCACCTTCAAGGAGGCCAACGCCGAGAAGGACGTCGAGGGCGGCGAGAGCGGGGAGGTCACCTTCACCGCGCCAGCGGCCGGGTCCTACAAGTTCTTCTGCAAGTACCACCCGAGCCAGATGACCGGCACGGTCACGGTGAGCTGACCCTACGGTCACGGTGAGCTGACCTTGAAGTAGTTTTTATCCTCAACGATTGTGGGCAGCCAGGAATGACCCGGTGGGACGGGGCGTTGAAACGACTGCAACGTCCCCACCGGACCTGGAGATTTGATGCCCGACCTCTCTGTTGAGACCCTTCCGCTCCTCCCCCTGACCAGCGGCGTGGTGCTGCCGGGGATGGTCGTGACCGCCACTCTGGAGACGCCCGAGTCGCAGGCCGCCGCCACCGCCGCCGCCGAAGCGGGCGAGCAGCTCCTGCTCGTCCCCAGAGTCGACGGCCGCTACGCGCGCATCGGCACCGTGGCCAAGATCGAGAACGCCGGCGAGCTGCCCTCAGGCCAGCTCGCTGTGGTCGTGCGCGGCCTGCACCGGGCCCGCATCGGCACCGGCGTGGCCGGCACCGGGCCCGCCACCTGGGTGGAGGTCGAGCGGGTGCCCGACCCGCCCGTCACCCCCCGCGCCCGCGAGCTGGCCCGCGAGTACCGCGCCGTGATCGAGAACATCCTCGAGGCCCGCGGCGCCCAGCAGATCGCCGAGATGCTGCGCGGCATCACCGACCCCGGCCAGATCGCCGACACCGCCGTCTACTCCCCCGACCTGACCTTCGAGCAGAAGGTCGAGGTGCTCGAGGCGACCGACGTCGAAGCGCGCCTCGAGAAGGTGCTCGCCTGGAGCCGCGAGACCCTGGCCGACGTGAGCCTCAAGGACCGCATCCGCAAGGACGTGGCCGAGGGCATGGAGAAGACCCAGCGTGAGTACCTGCTGCGCCAGCAGCTCGCCGCCATCAAGAAGGAGCTCGGCGAGGGCCAGGACGGCGAGGACGTCGTCGAGGGCTACCGCAGCAAGGTGGCCGACGCCGGCATGCCCGAGGCGGTGCGCGTCTTCGTCGAGCGGGAGATCGACCGGCTCGAGCGGACCAGCGAGCAGAGCCCCGAGCACGGCTGGATCCGCACCTGGCTCGACACCATGACCGAGCTGCCCTGGGGCAAGAAGTCCGAGGACGACCTCGACATCACCGAGGCGCGGCGCATCCTCGACGCCGACCACACCGGCCTCGAGGACGTGAAGGACCGCATCGTCGAGTACCTGGCCGTGCGCAAGCTCCGTCGGGAGCGCGGGCTGGTCGAGTCCGGCGGGCGGGGTGCCGGCGCCATCATCGCCCTGGTCGGCCCGCCCGGGGTCGGCAAGACCTCGCTGGGCGAGTCGGTGGCTCGCGCCCTCGGGCGCTCGTTCGTCCGGGTCGCCCTCGGCGGCATCCGCGACGAGGCCGAGATCCGCGGCCACCGGCGCACCTACGTGGGCGCCCAGCCCGGCCGCATCGCCCGCGCCATGAAGGAGGCGGGCACCATGAACCCGGTGTTCCTGCTCGACGAGGTCGACAAGGTCGGCGCCGACTGGCGCGGCGACCCCTCCTCGGCGCTGCTCGAGGTGCTCGACCCGGCCCAGAACCACTCGTTCCGGGACCACTACCTCGAGGTCGAGCTGGACCTGTCCGACGTGCTGTTCATCGCCACCGCCAACGTGATGGAGACGATCCCCGGCCCGCTGCTGGACCGGCTCGAGATCATCCGCCTGGACGGCTACACCGAGGACGAGAAGCTCGCGATCGCCCGCGACCACCTCATGGCGCGGCAGGTCGACCGGGCCGGGCTGCGGCCCGGCGAGGTGATCGTCACCGACGCGGCCCTGCGCGGGATCGTCGGCGACTACACGCGCGAGGCCGGCGTGCGCAACCTCGAGCGCGAGATCGGCAAGCTCTACCGCAAGGCGGCCACCAAGCTGGCCGCCGGGCAGGCGGCCGCCCCGATCGTGGTCGACGCCCAGGACGTGCGCGAGTACCTGGGCCGCGAGAAGTTCTTCTTCGAGGCGGCCGAGCGCACCTCGGTGCCCGGCGTGGCAACCGGCCTGGCGGTCACCGGCGCCGGCGGCGACGTGCTGTTCATCGAGGCGAGCGCCATGGACGGCGAGCCCGGGCTGACCCTGACCGGGCAGCTTGGCGACGTCATGAAGGAGTCGGCCACGATCGCCCTGTCCTACGTGCGGGCCCACGCCGGCGAGCTGGGTGTGGGCGAGGGCGTCGAGTCGCGCCGCTACCACCTGCACATCCCCGCCGGTGCGGTGCCAAAGGACGGCCCGAGCGCCGGCGTCACCATGACGACCGCCCTGGTGAGCCTGCTCACCGGCCGTCCGGTGCGGTCCCGGGTGGGCATGACCGGCGAGGTCACCCTGCAGGGCAGGGTGCTGCCGATCGGCGGGGTCAAGCAGAAGGTGCTCGCCGCCCACCGGGCCGGCCTGAAGGAGGTCATCCTCCCCCAGCGCAACGGCGGCGACCTGGAGGACGTGCCCGAGTCGGTCCGGGCCGAGATGACCTTCCACCTGGCCGGCGAGATCGGCGAGGTGCTCGAGCATGCGCTCGGCCGGGCAACGCCGGAGGAGGCGACCGCCGAGGCCGCGTAGCTGGTAGGAGCGCCAGAGGACGGGGCGGGGTGCCGAGCGCACCCCGCCCCGCTTCGTCCGTTGTCGTCACCGAGGTAGCCGGTCGCCTCCTCCCATGGCGGCGGCGCCGTCGCCGTCGCCGTGCAGCTCGCGCAGGGAGGAGACGCGGGCCCGGCCGGGTCGCCGGCCTCGGCATCGACGATCCCCGGCTACCGCAGGTAGCCCTCGACCGGCTACTGCAAGTAGCCCTCCACGGTGCTCTCGCCGCGGACCTGGGCCTGGTCGGGGTCCTGGCCGAACTCGCGTCGGGCCCGGCGCTGGCGCATCAGGTCCCAGCACTGGTCGAGCTGGACCTCGATGGCGCGCAGCCGCTCCTGCTGGGGGTCGTCGAGGCCCTTGCCGACCGCCTCGCGCTCGAGCCGGTGCTCCTCCTCGACCAGCTCGTTGATCCGGTCCAGCACGTTCCGGTCCTCCATCACGTCCTCCCTCGTTGATCGGGGGCTACCGCTGCGCTACCTGAGCCCCCGAACCCCCCCATCACCTGACTGCACGACCTCATCCGGGGGTGGTGGTGAGCACCTGGCCGCTGGACAGCACCAGGCCGTCCTGGCAACGCGCCTCGACCAGGCCGCTCTGGAACTGCTCGGCGTACAGCTGGGCGTACAGGCCGCCCCGCTCGACCAGGGCCACGTGGGTGCCCTGCTCGACCAGGCGCCCGCGGTCGAGCACGAAGATGACGTCGGCGGCCAGGATCGTGGACAGCCGGTGGGCGATGGCGATCGTGGTCCGCCCGGCCATGAGCGGCTGCAGGGCCGCCTGCACCAGCCGCTCGCTGGTCGTGTCGAGGGCGGAGGTGGCCTCGTCGAGGATCAGGACGCGCGGGTCCTTGAGGATCACCCGGGCGATGGCGAGGCGCTGCTTCTCGCCGCCGGACAGCCGGTAGCCGCGCTCCCCGACCATGGTGTCGTAGCCGTCGGCCAGGTCGAGCACGCGCTCGTGGATGAGCGCGGCCCGCGCCGCCGCCTCGACCTCCTCCTGGGTGGCGTCCGGCCGGGCGTAGAGCAGGTTGTCCCGCACGCTGGCGTGGAACAGGTAGGTCTCCTGGGTGACCATGCCGACGATCTCAGACAGCGACGCGAGCTGGATGTCGCGCACGTCCGTCCCGTCGATCCGGACCGTCCCCTCGGTCACGTCGTAGAGCCTGGGCACCAGGTAGCTGATGGTGGTCTTGCCGGCGCCGCTCGGCCCGACGATGGCGGCGAGCTGCCCGGGCTCGATCTCGAGGCTCAGGTCCTCGAGCGCCCAGCGCCGCCCCGGCCGCTCGCCGTCGCCGTCGGCCCGGGTCTCCGGGGCCGGCCCGCCCGGGCCGGCGTCGTAGCGGAACCACACGTTGCGCAGGCGGATCGCGCCCCGCACCTCCCGGGACGGGAGCGCCCGGGCGCCGGGCGCGTCCACGATCTCCCGGGGCAGGTCGAGGTACTCGAACACGCGCTGGAACAGGGCCAGGGACGACTGCACCTCGACCGACACCTGCAGGAGCTGGCCGATCGGGAAGAACATCCGGGTCTGCAGAGTGGTGAAGGCGACCAGGGTGCCCGCGGTGAGCCGGGTCGGCCCGCCGCCGGCCAGCACCAGACCGGCGACCAGGTACACCAGGGCGGGCGTGACCGAGAAGAACGCCTGCACCAGGCTGAAGAAGACCCGCCCGACCATCTCCTGGCGGATCTGCAGGTCGGCCAGGCGCCGGTTCTCCCGCCGGAACCGGGCGATCTCGTCGGGCTGGCGGTCGAACACCTTGGCCAGCAGGACGCCGGAGACCGAGAGCGTCTCCTGGGTGATCGCGCTCATCTCCGCCAGCGACCGCTGGGTCGACGCGGCCAGCTCGCGCCGGCGCCGGCCGACCCGGTAGGTGAGCCAGGCGAACACCGGCATCATGAACAGCGAGAGCACGGTGAGCTGCCACGACAGCACCAGCATGGCGACCACGGTGGAGAGCACGATCACCACGTTGGCGAGGATGGTGGCGGCCGTGTCGGTCACCACCGACTGCACCCCGCCGACGTCGTTGGCCAGCCGCGACTGGATCTCTCCGGTGCGGGTGGCGGTGAAGAAGCGCAGCGACATCCGCTGCAGGTGGGTGTAGAGGGTGGCCCGCAGGTCCTCCATGACCCGCTGGCCCATGCGGTTGGCCAGGTAGGTCTGGCCGACCCCGATGGCGCCCGACACCAGCGGGATCGCGATCATCGCCGCGACGAGCGCGTAGAGCAGGCCGAGGCGGGGGCCGCCGGGCACGAACAGGGCCCGGTCGAACGCGGCACGGATCAGCAGCGGGTTCACCACGCCCAGGCTCGACGTGACCAGGATCGCAAGCCCGACCAGGGCCACCTGCCTGCGGTAGGGCCGGAACAGGGCCACGACCCGCCGCACCGTGGACGCGGCCACGGGCTTCGCCCGGTCCGCTTCCTCAACCGTCGTGGTCATGGCGCTCCTTGTGCCCGGTCGCATGCGCGCTGTGCCCGGCCGCATGCGCGCTGTCGCTACAACCAAGATGATTACGCGATTACTCCCGACCGGCCACGATGATTACCGACTGCTCCCGGCCAGCCACGGGTGACGGCGCGTGGACCATCCTCAGCCCTCGTCGGCCGCGGTGCGGGCCGCCTCGATCACCCGGCGCACGCTCGAGCGGCGCCAGGGGGCGCGGGTCGGCCGGTCGCCGAACAGGCGGGGGGCGGCCTCGGCCAGCTCCTCCACCGTCCAGCGCCCGTCCCGCTCCTGGTCGGCGACCACGTGCCAGCCCTCGTACAGCTCGAGCAGGCCTCCGGTGATGCCCAGAACCTGGCCGGACACGTCGGCGGCGGCGTCCGAGAGCAGCCAGACGACCACCGGGGCGACGTTGGCCGGGTCGAGCGGGTCGAAGTCCCCGCCGAACGAGAGGTCGCCGAAGGCGCTCTCGGTCATCTGGGTGCGGGCCCCGGGCGCGACCGCGTTCACCCGGATGCCGTACCTGGCCAGCTCGAGCGCGGTGATGACGGTGAAGGCGGCCACCCCGGCCTTGGCCGCCCCGTAGTTCGACTGGCCCAGGTTGCCGAGGATGCCCGAGGTGGAGGTGGTGTTGACGATGGCGCCCGGGCGGCCCTCCCGCTTCCACCAGGCGCTGGCGTGCCTGGTCATGGAGTACGTCCCGCGCAGGTTGACCCGGATGACGAGGTCGAACTCGTCCGGGGAGAGGTTGAACACCATCCGGTCGCGGATCACGCCGGCGTTGTTGACGACCCCGTCCAGGCCGCCGAACCGTTCCACGGCCAGCTCGGCCAGGCGCCCGCTGGCGTCGAAGTCGGCCACGTCGAAGTCGGCGGCGACCGCTTGCCCGCCTTCGGCCTCGATCGCGGCGGCGGTGTCCCCCGCGCCAGCGAGGTCGTCGGCAACCACCTTCGCGCCCTCGCGAGCACAGGCGAGCGCCTCCTCCCGGCCGATCCCCTGGCCGGCCCCGGTGACGATGACCACCTTGCCGTCGAGCGTGCCCATGCGACCAACCCTCGCCTCGCCGGTGAACGCCTGCTTCGCCGCGCCGCGGCTGGCCGCGGTCGCGCCGCGAGGCTACCGCAGCCAGCACCGCCACTGCCTGCGCCACCACTGCCTGCGCCACCACTGCCAGCGCCACCACTGCCAGCGCCACCACTGCCAGCACAGCCCCAGCCAGCGCCACCACTGCCAGCACAGCCCCAGCCGGCACCGCCACTGCCAGCACAGCCGGAGCCGGCGGCGCCGGATGGGAGCGGCGGGGTGGGATCATGGGCCGATTCGGGGTGGGATCATGGGGCCGATGTTGATCGCGGTCCTTGCCGACACCCACGCCCCGCGGCGCTGGAAGCGCTGCCCGCCGGCGGTCGCCCGTCATCTGGAGGGCACCGACCTGATCCTGCACGCCGGTGACGTGTGCCGGGCCGAGGTGCTCGACGAGCTGTCGGTGTTCGCGCCCGTCCGGGCCGTGCTCGGCAACAACGACACCCCCGACGTGGCCGCCTGGGGCGCGCCGGAGGCCCTGAGGCTGGACCTGGAGGGGCTGCGCGTCGGCATGATCCACGACGCGGGGCCGGCCACCGGGCGGGCACGCCGGATGCGCCGGCGCTTCCCAGACGCCGACCTGGTGCTCTTCGGCCACTCCCACATCCCGCTCGACCTGGCCGAGGACGGGATACGGATGCTCAACCCCGGGTCGCCCACGGACCGCCGGAGGCAGCCGCACGGCACCATCGGGCTCGTCCGGGTCGAGGACGGGAACCTGGTCGAGGCACGGATCGTCCCGGTCACCGGACAGGTCCGCGGGCCGGCGGATGCGGTCGGCGGGCCGGACGAGAAGCGCCTTGCCTGACCGGGCCCCGGAGGGACCGGGAGGACCGGGAGCCCGGCCAGGCAAGGCGCAGGCGACGCCGCGACCTACTCTCAACTGCCGCGCCTCCCCCAGTAGCGGGCCTTTGAGAGGTCCCCCGGAGGTCGCGGCGTCGCTTCTGCATCTACAGGCGCGCGACGGCTCCGGATGGATACGGGCGGCCAGAAATTTCTGGTCGGTGACGGACTACGCTAACGGATGGATCCTCACGGAAAGCGCGAGCGCCGCAACCAGCATGCCGGAATTGCCGGAAATCCGGTGCGCCAAGCAAGGCAGGCGCGCACCCGTACGTACTGGGTCGTACGACTGGTTCGCTGGTTTCTAGGTAGAACAGCCTATTCAGCAAATTCGCAGCAAGACAGTAGTGTCCCGTCGGGGACAACAGTAAAGTCCCGTTTGGGATCATCCCGGTTGGGACCCAACTGTAGAGGGGTGTCGAGCATGAGCCGGACGAGCAGACCCACGTACCTGCGCACCTCAGAGGTTGCCGGCCTCCTGCACGTGTCGCCGAAGACCGTGTCGCGCTGGGCGCAGGAGGGCAAGCTTCCCTTCCTGCGGACCCTCGGCGGCCACCGGCGGTACCCGGACAGCGAGATCCGGGCGCTCGCGGACGAGCTGCGCATGTGGCCGTCCATGCAGGAGCCGCACGCCGAGTCGCAGTAGCCGAGGCCGAGCCGGAGGAGCCTCCAGGCGGTCGCCGCCGGACCGTGAGGGCGGCGACCGCGCTGCTCCCCCGGGCTGGTGGGCGCCTTCTTGGCCGCCTCACACTGCCGCGGTTGCGCCCAGGGTCTTCTCGAGCAGGATCCGGGTGCCTGACAGCCCCGAGTCGACCACCACGCGGTCCATCAGCGCGTGCATGATGTACAGGCCCCGGCCCCGGTTCTGCGAGGGGTGGGCCCGGCGCGACATCGCCGTCCGCGAACTGTCGAACCCTGGACCGCGGTCCTGCACCGAGAACGAGAACCGCTCGCCCGTGAGCGCCCAGCGCACCACCATCGCCGAGTCCTGCTGGCCCCACGACCCGTGCACGACCGCGTTGGTGACCGCCTCGCCGGTGGCGAGCAGGATCCCGTCGGCGACGTCGTCGGCGATCCCCCAGCGCTGGAGGTCGCGCTGCAGCAGCGCGCGCACGGTGGGCACCGACTCGCTGCGGCACGGCAGCAGCAGATGTGCCGTCGGGTGCTTGGCTTTCGTCGGCATCGGTTCCTGCAAGTGGCCTCTCCCCCCGGATCCGACCTCGGGCGCTCTCGTTCCGAGATCCTCTGCCGTCCCGGTGATACAACGCGGGACGCTCATCAGTCCAACCGAGCCGCCGCCGCGGCGACTTCCGCCTGCCCCTCCGGGCAGAGGCTGAGCAGGTCGCAGCCCTTGCACCACGGCCCGGTGCGGGGCGCGAACTCCGTGTCGGCCCGCAGCGCCGCGGCGGCCGAGAGCACCCCGGCCATGCGCTCGGCCAGCACCTCGGGCGGGCGCCTGGTCACCACCTGCCTTCCGGCGACGACGTAGTCCAGCACCAGTTCGGTCACCGGCCGCCCGAGCTTCCGCTCCACCAGCGAGGCGTAGATGGTGAGCGCGACGTCCTCGTCGGCCGACGCCTGGCTGGCCGGCCGCTTCGCGGTCTTGTAGTCGACCACCACGAACCCGCCGTCCGGACCGGCGTCGAGCCGGTCGATCCGTCCCTTGAGCACGATGTCACCGTACCCCGCCTGCAGGCCGAGCTCGGTCGCGAGCGGCTTGGCCTTCGTATCGGCCTGCGCGTACCACGTCCTGAGCACGTCGATGCCGCGAGCCCGTTCCCGCGACCGTTCCTCCTTGCTGCCGTACCCCTCCCGGACCCAGGAGCGGCGGAACAGGTCGAGCAACCGCTCGAGCGACCGGCTGGCCACCGGCAGCCGGAAGAACTCCCGCAGCGCCGCGTGCACGCTGGTCCCGAACGACTGCCCGGCGCCGATCCTCGACATGCGCCACAACCCGTCCACGTGCAGGAACCGGTACAACCGGGGGCAGTGCCGGTAGCGGTCGAGGGCCGACGGGGACAGGAACGTCACCCGGGCCGCGTCCACCCCGGGCAGGACCTGCTGCTCTGAGCCGCTCACGACCCCAGGGTACGCTAGGGAACGGACAGTTCGGACAGCCCCCTGGGCGCAGCTCGGACAACCCCTGGGCGGCGCCCTGGGCGGCCACTGAACAAGGGCCGCTCCTGCCCTTGCCGGGCTGCAACGCCGCAGGTCAGGGCGTTGCAAAATCAGGTTGCCCGCGGGTTGTTCAGTGGCCGCCCAGCGACCAGGGATCGCTAGACACCCTGGCGGACGAACTCGCGCACCGCGTCCACGATCAGCTGGACCGCGATCGCGGTCAGCAGCAGGCCCGAGATGCGGGTGATCAGCTCGACGCCTTCCTGCCGCAGCAGCCGCTGCAGCACCCCCGCGAAGCGGAGGCTCAGGTAGAGCACGACGAGCACGCCAGCCAGCCCCAGCGCGATCCCGAGGCGCTCGTCAGCCTCGTCGGCCTGGCGCATGAACACCATGATGGCCGCGATCGCGCCCGGCCCGGCCAGCAGCGGCGTGCCGAGCGGCACGAACGCGATGTTGGAGCCGTGCCCCCCGGACAGCCTCTCGGTCTCGCCCCGGAGCAGGTCGAGCGCGACCACGAGCAGCAGCAGCCCGCCAGCGGCCTGCAGGCTGGCCACGGTGATGCCCAGGTAGGTGAGAATCTGCTGGCCGAACAGGGCGAACACGGCGATCACGAGCGCGGCCACCAGCACCGCCTGCCAGGCAGCCCGGTTCCGCTCGCGGGCTTCGAAGCCGGTGGTCATCCCGAGGAACAGGGGTACGCTGCCGACCGGGTCGATGATGACGAGCAGGGTGACGAAGCTCTTGACCAGGAAGAAGGTGTCCATGCGCGAGTCCGGCGCCAGGGGGGCTCCCGCGCTATCGTAGGCTGCCGGAGTCAGTGAGGCTTTCGCGCGAGCAGGGCGGCCAGGGTGGTCTCGGAGGTGCGGCAGACACCCATGCGGTAGCCGTAGAGGGCGCCGTGGCAGTCGGAGGACCCGGTCGCCTCCATGCCCAGCTCGGCGGCCAGGGCCCGCCAGTGGTCGCGGTCGGCGGGCGGATGGTCGGGGTGGTCGGCCTCGAGCCCGTCCAGGCCCGCCGCCGCCATGTCGCGGATCACCGGCTCGGGCACGGCGCGCGCGCCGGCGTGGATCGACGGGTGGGCGAGCACGGCGACCCCGCCGGCGCCGTGGATGAGCTCGACCGCCTCCACCGGCGTGACCGCCTCCTTGGCCACGTAGGCGCGGCCGCCGGTGCCGATCCAGTCGGGCGAGAAGGCGCTGGGGACGTCAGGGACCACTCCGGCCTCGACCATGGCGCGGGCGATGTGGGGCCGGCCGACCGAGCCGCCGCCGGCAAGCTCCTCGACCCGGTCGTACTGGACCGGAGCGCCGAGGCGGCGGAGGCGCTCGACCATCCGCCTGGCCCGGGTGACGCGGCCGGAGCGGATCCAGTCCCGTTTGGCCGCGAACACGGGCTCGGCCGGGTCGAACTCGTAGCCGAGGACGTGCACCGGGTCCCCGTCGTGCTCGGCCGACAGCTCGCAGCCGGTGAGGACGACGAGGCCCATGGCTTGGGCGGCCTTGCGGGCCCGGTCCACGCCGTCGGTGATGTCGTGGTCGGTCAGGGCGATCCCGGCCAGGTCGCGGGAGGACGCGAGCTCCACGACCTCCTCGGGGTCGAGGGTGCCGTCGGAGTACGTCGAGTGGGTGTGGAGATCGAACCCGGCCATGTCGAGACGATAGCAAGACAGTCCACCCAGGGTTGGGGAACGAATGGATAACGAGCGTCCAGACCGGCCCCGGCCGTTCCGATACAGGAGGGAGACTGGTCCGGGTGGAGGTCACCGCACCAAGGAGGTCCCGTCGTGTCGCTGGCCATGCTCGCCGTGATCGCGCTGTTCCCCGTCGCGCTCCTGGCGATCCTGCTGCTCACCTCGGGACTCGAGGGCCGGGTGGTCGGCCCCACCCAGGACCTCGTGGAGACGGCGCTGGCCGCGGGCGAGCAGGAGCAGCGCGACGAGTAGCACTGGGCGGGCGGCGGCCCGCCCACTGCGGTGTCCTGCGCGGACGGCTCACGACCGTTCCCGCAGGATCTTTCGGTAGACCGCCTCGTAGCCCTCGGCCATCTGGGGCACGTCGAACTGGTCGACGACCCGCTGGCGGCAGGCCTTGGGCTCCAGCTCGTCGGCCCTGGCGATGGCGGCGGGCAGCTCGTCCGGGTGGTCGCAGACGAAGCCGGTGACGCCGTCCTCGACCACCTCGGGCACCGACCCGGCCCGCAGGGCCACCACCGGGGTGCCGCAGGCCATCGCCTCGACCATGACCAGGCCGAAGGGCTCGTCCCACTGGACCGGGAAGACCAGGCAGCGGGCCCGGCTGAGCAGGCCGGCCTTCTGCACGACATCGGCCTCGCCGAACCAGGTCGCGTCCGGGCCGAGCAGCGGGCGCACGCGCTCGTTGAAGTAGGCTCGCTCGACCGGCTCGGTGCACTTGCCAGCCACCACGATCGGCCGGCCGGCGGCTCGGGCCGCCCTGATGGCCAGGTCGGGCGCCTTTTCCGGGCTCATGCGGCCGAGGAACAGGCAGGCGTCGTCCTTGCGGGACTCGAACGGGTGGCTGTCGACCGGGGTGGCGTTGTGGACGGTGCCGGCCCAGGGCAGCTCCGGGGCTCTGGCCCGCTGGAAGTCGGACACGGCCACCAGCGCGATGCCCGGCTCGAGTCGGCGGTAGTAGGCGGCCATCTCGCCGGTGACCGGGCCGTGGGCGGTGACCACGGTCGGGGCACGGCGGCGGGAGGCGGCCAGGGCCGAGGCGGCGCAGTGGTCGTGGACGACGTCGAGCGGCTGCTCGCACTCGAGCTCGTCGAGCAGCTCGGCCGCGTGCAGGGAGTGGATGACCTCGGGCAGTGCCTGCCCGATGCGCTCGCTGGGCGGCTCCGGGAAGGTGACGAGGAAGCTGGCCTTGGTCTCGGCCGGGCCCGCGCCGATGACGGTCACGTCGTGGCCTCGGTCGACGAGGCCCTCTGCCAGCCAGTAGACCATCGACTCGATGCCGCCGTAGCCCGACGGTGGGATCGAGTACCAGGGTGGGGCGACGATCGCGATGCGGAGCGACGAGCCATCCTCGCGCGTTGACACGGGCACCTCCTGATCCGGACGGGACGATCGAACATAACAAAGCGATCAAAGTTCCGCCGCGATCCCGCGAATGACGGCATCCCGGCCGTGTCCATCCATCGCGGCCGGATGCCCAAGCAGGTGCGCTCGTCACCCCGAGCAGGTGCGCTCGTCACCCCGAGCAGATGCGC
>DASYUT010000288.1 GCA_036000965.1 Actinomycetes bacterium | reverse complement strand
GGATCATCATGAACCCCGGCGGGCCGCCCACCCCCGACAAGCCGGGCATCTCGGTGGTGGACTACCAGCCCGGCGACACCACTTCGATCTTCTTGAACTTGCGGGTCGCTGACATCTGGGCCTGCTATGAGGAGTGGACGGCGAAGGGGGCCGAGTTGGTGACGCCGCCGATCGACCGCGGCGCGGAGATCCGCTGCTACCTGCGGGACCCGGACGGCTACCTCATCGAGGTCGGCCAGTCGACCGGCTTGTTGCACGGCGAGCTCGCCGCCAAGCGCCCGGAGGACCTCCCTGGCTAGCTCTGTCATCGGCCGGGAAGCTCCGGCCAGCACGCCACCATCCGCCAACCTCAAGTGGCGCAAAAGCTCTGATGTGGAACGGCTTGTCAAGGGACCGTCTTGCCTGGTGGATGGTTGGGTTTCAGGGCAGGGGGCAGCAGCGCAGACCGCGCTGGACTTTGAGATGCTCGCTGGCGTGGGGGTGGTAGTGGAGCGCACCCGGTGGTGGCCGAGCGGTTGGGTGGGCACGACGCGCCGGGGCATGGTGGATCGGCAGACCACCACACTGATGTACGCGGGTTGGGACCGCAGGTCGGCGATCCGCAGGAAGGTGCCCCTGACTAGGAACGCCGCCGGCCAGGCCGGCGCGCATAGAACTGACGGGGATCGGTCCTGCGACGGTGGCGCCCCGGCGCGTCGTACAGATCAGCTCACCTCCTCGGCCGATCCCGAGCAGCTGCGTTGGCGTGGTGGGCATCCGACAGGCTCATGCGGTCATCTCGGCCCACAAGAATCCGGCGAGCTCGCGGGCGATGGCGGCCACCACCACGTTCTTGGAGGTCTTCCGGGCGGCCAGGCGGCGGAACCGGCCGCACAGCCGCAGCTGGGCTGCCCACGCCCGCGCGATCACTTGGGGGTCCAGGCCCTGCTGGCGGCCGGCGATCTGGGTGCCCACCCCTGGCCGGTGCTGGTAGGACCAGGCCGACTCGACCAGCTGGGCGCGCAGGTGGGCGTTGCCGGCCTTGGTCAGATGCCCGCGGCGGGTCTGGGTGCCGCTGGAGTACTCGCTGGGCACCAGCCCGCAAAACCCCATGAACTGGCTGGCCTGGGCGAACCGGCGCCAGTCGCAGACCTCGGCGGCCAGCGTGAGCGCGCCCAGCCGCGTCACGCCCCGGTAGGCGCTCAAGGGGGCCACCTGCTCGGCGAAGGGCGGCCGGTCATACCAGCCGGCAAGGTCGGCTTCGATCGCGTCCAGGTGCACGTCGCGGCTTTGGAGCACCACCCGGTAATGCGCGTAGGTCGCCCGCAGCGCGGGCTCGTCGAACTGCTGGGCCAGCAGCCAGCGTTCGTGCGCTTGGGTCCACGCGGTGGCGCCACCGCGCCAGACGCGGCCGTGGCGCAGCAGGAACTTCGACAGCCGGTGCCGCGCGCGGGTGCGGTCAGCGACCATATCGGCGCGGGTGCGGCACAGATCCCGGACGGCCTCCTCTTGGACGGTCGGGATGCGAATGGCGATCAGCTCCCCGGCGCGGTGCAGCCGAGCCAGCCGACGGCAGTCACGCTTGTCAGTCTTGACCTTGTCACCGAGCGCCCGGGGGATGAGCGACGGGGCGATCACCTCGCAGCGCACCCCCATGCTGGCAAGCAGCCGGGCCAACTCGAACCCGGTGGGGCCGGCCTCGTAGCAGGCTCGCAGCCGGCGGGGATGACCCAGACGGCCAACGAGCCTGCGCACCGACGGTTCGTCATGGGGGATCCGGTCGACCTCGGGGACCTGCTGGTCTGGGGCCAGGATCCCCACCGAGATCGTGTCTCGGTGCACGTCCAGGCCAAGATGGATCGGGGTGAGATGCGACACACTGGCCACGGCCGGCTCCTTCCGTATGTTGGCTCCGCCCGCTCAGTGTGGGTGACCCACGCAGATGCGGACTGGAGCCGGCCGTTCCATGCTGACTGAGCCAGCCGGACGGGGGCGAGGCGTCCCCCCGGGCCGCCCTCGCCGCTTCGCCACCGTTCACGCGCGGAGTGCAAGTGTCCTGCACCGTGTCTTCCGTGGGCCGTCACATATCATCCGGGCAGGTCGGAGGTTATTCACAGGAGTGCCGCACAGACCGCTCGGTCAGTTGATTCGGTGGCATGCTGTGGGTTGGTCTCCGGCCCGTTCGATGGTCTAGCCCACGAGCCCCGGCGCCATGGCATGCAGCCGGTGCGTGTCGTAACCCCTGAACGCCCCGGGCGGGCCGGAGCCACCGCCCATAGAGCCCTCGGCACCCCAGACGTTGCCAGCGTCCCGGCCGCGGTGCCTGGGAACAACCGCCAACTAGCGCACGTTACCCGGGGACGCCACGCGCGAATCTACAAGGAGATGCATCACCGTGGCAGAGCCAGAGGAAGAGGAGGAGGGTCAGGTCGAGGCCTCCCTCGAGGAGCTGATCGCCAAGGCCGACCAGCCCGCCGTCACCGACGACGAGGACGAGGACGACGCGCTGCTCACGCTCGGCCGCGACGAGGCCCGCGAGTCGCTCACCACCAAGGTGCTGCCCGTGCAGCACAATGAGTTCGTGTGTAAGAGCTGCTTCCTCGTGAAGCACCGCAGCCAGCTCGCCGACCGCCGGCGCCAGCTGTGCCGCGACTGCGCCTAAAGGCGTTCGCGCGATGCACAAGCCACGGCCGCCTCCTAGAGGCCGCTGAAGATCGCTGATCCTGTCCGGACGGTCATCTCTGTAGCAGTGCAGTGGTGGGTCGCGCGGATGGATGTGGCGGCTTGCTATGGTGGGGATCGCGTTTGGGCCGGGTGGTGGCTGGGCTGGCCGGTCAGGCCAGCACCCAGGCCTCGTCCCGGCGGGCCAGGCCCGGATGAGCAGCCGGCGCAGGTTCAGCGCGGCGACCCGGACCGACAGCCACATGTGGTTGCGCTGGATCCCGTGGTAGGGCACCCGCCGGCAGCCGTCGGCGACCAGCCAGGCGATCGACCGTTCCACCATCGGCCGCCAGCGCCGGTAGCTGTCGGCGAACGCGCGGGTGGTCGCGCGGCGGCGGGCGGCGCGCAGCTCGTCTTCGTGCGGGTGGACGTGGATCGTGCGCCCGCCGGTCGCGGTCGTGCAGCGTTGCCGCAGTGGGCAGCGCTGGCAGCGGATGCCGAAGCTGGCCTGCCCGGACGCGGTGATGTGGACCCGATAGCCGGCTGGGCAGCCGACCGTGCCCGCCTGCTGGTCGATGGTGAAGTCGTGCTTGGTGAACCCGCCCGGCACCGCCGCAGCCAGCGGCGCCGGCTTGATCGTCTGGGTGTGCTTGGCGGCCCGAAGCGCCGCGCGGGTCTCCCCGCTGCTGTAGGCCGAGTCACCCAGGACTTCCAGGCCAGGCTCCTCGTCGTCGAGCAGCTGGACGCCGGTCGGCCCGTCTGCGGCGTTCGCTGCGGTCAACGCGCACTCGGTGAACAGCCCGGACTCCGGCTCGGCCGCGACATGGGCGTTGTAGCCGTCCCGGCGGGCCGCGCTGGTCTTGCGGGTATGGCGCGCCTGCGGGTCGACGGTGGAGAGCACCCGGTCGCGGGCGACCCGCCGGGCGATCCTGAAGGTCCCCGGCCGCTCGCCAGCCTCCCCAGATCCGGTTATGATCGTTGTATCGAACACGTGTTCGTGGTACGGCGCTCGCCGACTCGGGCCGGCCCGGCTCAACGCGACTGGGAAAGGGACTTGTTATGGCCGCGTCCTATATTGCTGCCCGCAACGACGGTATGCGGGGAGGGACCGTGGGACGCGAGCAGGCACTGGAAGTCGCCTTGCTCCAGATCGAGAAGCGGTTCGGCAAGGGTTCGGTCATGCGTATGGGCATCGACGGCCCGGCCGACCCGGTCCAGGCCATCTCGACCGGGAGTCTCGGCCTCGATCTCGCCCTCGGCATCGGCGGGGTGCCGCGCGGCCGGGTGGTCGAGATCTTCGGCCCCGAGGCGTCGGGCAAGACCACCCTGGCGCTGCACGTCATCGCCGAGGCGCAGCGCACCGGCGGGATCGCCGCCTTCGTCGACGCCGAGCACGTCCTTGACGTGACCTACGCCCGTAACCTCGGCGTCAATACCGATGCGCTGCTGATCTCCCAGCCCGACACCGGCGAGCAGGCCCTGGAGATCGCCGACATGCTGATTCGCTCCGGCGCCCTGGACGTGATCGTGATCGACTCGGTGGCCGCGCTGGTTCCCCGGGCCGAGATCGAGGGCGAGATGGGCGACGCCCACGTCGGCCTCCAGGCCCGCCTCATGAGCCAGGCCCTCCGCAAGCTCTCCGGTACCATCTCCAAATCAAAAACCACCGCCATTTTCATCAACCAATTACGGGAGAAGATCGGTGTGTTGTTCGGTTGTTTTCACGCGAACACACGTGTAACGCTTGCTAACGGTAAGCAGGAACGAATCGGTAAGATCGTCGCTGAGAAGCTTCCGGTGGAGGTGCTCTCGTACGATCCAGAGATCGGCGCGGTTGTGCCTAAGCGCGTCGTCAAGTGGTTCGACAACGGTCCCGCTCGCGACTTCCTGAAGGTCACTGTGGCCCGCCCTGACCGCCGCGGCCGCTCGTACTTCGCGTGCACTCCGAACCACAAGATCAGAACGCCGGGAGGCTGGCGGGAGGCCCAGGAACTTGCCGTCGGTGACCGAGTTATGCACGTCGTCGCCCAGCACCTCTCTGGTTTCCAGTGGAAGGTACTGTTGGGTGGCCTGATGGGCGATAGTGCCCTCAGTCCTTCTCAGAACGGTCTTGCAGCCCGATACCGCTTTGGCCATGGGATCCGCCAAGCGGAGTACTGCGACTGGAAGGGCTTCCTCTTCGCCAACTTGCGAGCCTCCCGGTCCACAAACGCCAGCGGAGCGGTGTCCTACGATGTTCAGCCGCTGGTCGAGCTGGCTCCACTCCGGGAAGCCGTCTACATTGGCGGCAAGAAGGTCTTCAGTTATGACTTCTTGAAGTCGCTTACGCCGCTGTCGCTCGCCGTTTGGTATATGGACGGCGGTTCCTTCTCGCTCCGGGCAAAGGGCGTCCAGAAGCGGACAAGGGATGGTAGCGGCCGGGCCGAGATCTGCATCCAAGCGATGGAACCCTCGACTCGTACTCGCCTGCTCGCCTACCTGGCCGACACTTGGGGGATCCGGCCCAAGTTGATCCAACGCGCCGGCAAGGCCGTGCTGATCTTTCCCAAGGACGAGACGGCCAAACTGCACGCCCTCATTGCGCCTTTCGTCCACCCGTCCATGCAGTACAAGCTGCTGCCTCGCTACCGCGGCCAGTTTCAAGTCGAGCCGGTCTTTGCGCCGATGCGGGACGAGCTGATGCCGATGCCAGTACTTGCCGTTGAGCCGAAGCCACCATACGGCTCGACCCACCGCTTCGACATCGAGGTCGAGGGCAGCCACAACTACCTGGCCGACGGTGTGGTCGTGCACAACTCACCGGAGACGACCCCGGGCGGCCGCGCGCTCAAGTTCTATGCCTCGGTCCGGCTCGACGTCCGCCGGATTGAATCGCTAAAAGACGGCCCCGATGTCGTTGGAAATAGGACTAGGGCAAAAGTTGTGAAGAATAAGGTGGCGTCTCCCTACAAATCCGCGGAATTCGATATTCTCTACGGTCAGGGAATTTCCAGGGAGGGGAGCCTGCTGGACGTCGGGGTCGACGTCGGGCTGATCAAGAAGTCGGGGGCCTGGTTCACCTACGACGGCGACCAACTCGGGCAGGGGCGGGAGAACGCCCGCAACTTCCTTCGCGACAACCCGGAGCTGGCCCGCGACATCGAGGACAAGATCAAGGCCCAGCTCGGCGTCGGCGTGCCGGCGGAGCCCGCCGAGCCCGAGCAGCGCCGGGACGAGGGCCAGGGCACGCTCTGACCGGTGGCAGGGAGGCGGCGAGGAGTGGCCTGATGGCGGTCGGGAGGAGAGCGGCGGTCGGGACCAAGCGGGTGCAGCCGGTGGCGGCGCCCCTCGACGGCGACAAGGCGGCGTCGGCCGCCGTTCCCGTTCAACTTCACCGGTCAGCCGGCGGCGACGGTCCCGGCCGGGTTCACCCAGGACGGCCTGCCCATCGGCATGCAGATCGTGGGACGCCGGCTGGACGACGCCCTGGTGTTGCGGGCCTCGGCGGCGTTCGAGACGGCGGCGCCATGGCGGGACCGCTGGCCTGCGATCCTCGCTGAATTAGGGCGGTAACAGTCCGGGTTATGCCTGGGCCGGTGGCTGCAGGATCGCCTCCACTTCGATGAACAGCTGGATGGTGTCGCCGATCACCACGCCGCCGCCGTCCATGGGGATGTTGGTGGTGATGTTGAAGTCCTTCCGGTCGATCTCGCTCGTGGCCGAGAACCCGGCTCGGGTGGCGCCATAGGGGTCCTTGGTGAACCCGTTCACGTCCACGGCGAGCGTCACCGGCCGGGTCACCCCGTGGATCGTCAGCTCGCCGTCGAGGTCGAACCCGTCTTCGGTGTGGCGGACGCCGGTCGAGCGGAAATTGATCGTCGGGTACTTGTCGACCTCGAAGAAGTTGGACGAGCGCAGGTCGTCGTCGCGCATTGGGTTATTGGTGTCGATCGAGTTGGGGTCGATCGTGGCGGTGGCGGAGGAGTCCAGCGGGTTGGGGGCGAGCACGATGTCGGCCTCCACCTTGGTGAAGTGGCCGCGGACCTTGCTGACCATCATGTGGCGGACGGTGAAGGCCACGTCGGAGTGGACGGGGTCGATCCTCCAAGTCCCGGCAATGTACCCGGGGATCTCGACGGCGGTGCTCGACATGCTGGTTCTCCCTCGTGTGCTGGTTCCGCCTACGTGCCTGGTTCTCTCTTGTAACCAGCCTCATGGTGGGCGATCATGAGGCAGACCGGAAGACGGCACTTCAAGGTGCCTTGGTTACCTGGAGAGAACCATGCACGCACCCGACCCGGCCGCTGGCCCGGGACCGCTGAGCGGCTGCCGGGCCCGCGAGGTGCTCGACCGCGTCGGCGACAAGTGGTCGCTGTACGTCATCCACCTGCTCGGCGGGGGCACCAGGCGGTTCCGTGACCTGCGCCGGATGATCGACGGCATCAGCCAGCGCATGCTCACCGTCACCCTGCGCGGGCTGGAACGCGACGGGCTCATCACCCGCACGGTGCACCCGACCGTCCCGCCCCGGGTCGACTACGCGCTCACGCCGATGGGCCGTACCCTGCTCGACACCGTCCGCAGCCTGGTGGAGTGGGCCGACGAGCACCTGGCCGACATCGACACCGCCCGGGCCGCCTACGACCGCCGGTCCGCCCTGCTCAGCGCCTCCCTCAACGGTCACCCCGAGCCCAACGCTCCCCACGATCCTGCCGACGACGCGAGGGGGCTCCACCAACCAGCCAAGAGCTGAGCAACTAGCCGAGCCGGGGACCGACGAACACCACCAGGACCACGGGATCCGGCCCGAGGTTCTTGAGGGCGTGCTTGGACCCGGCCGGGGCTAGCAGCAGCTCGTACTGGCCCAGCTCGGCGGTGTCGCCGTCGACCCGGGCCAGGACCCGGCCGGCCAGCACCAGCACCACCTTGTCGGACTCCTCGTGGACGTGGAGCAGCTGCTCCTGGCCCGGGTCCAGGCAGTACAGGTCGGTGAGGGTCCGGTCGGTCTCGAACAGCCGGTGCTTGGCCATCCGCCGCTCGTCGAACGCGATCGCGTCGGAGAGCTTGCGGCGCTCCATCCCATCGCCTCC
Organism: Actinomycetes bacterium; assembly: GCA_036000965.1. NCBI lineage: Bacteria > Bacillati > Actinomycetota > Actinomycetes > Actinomycetes bacterium. The sequence goes on along the minus strand of DASYUT010000288.1, from coordinate 89,920 downwards.
ACCTGCGCCCGGGTCCAGGCGCGTCAACGCCTCACGTCGCCGCAGGCCAGACTAGACTGTCGGCTTCGGATGCACACGCGCAGGGGCTGGAGGGCCGATGCTCAAGGTGACGCTGGGGAAGTCAGATGCCGTGGGGGTCAAGGCCGACCTGCTCGCCGTCCCGGTGTTCGCGGACCGCGTCCTCGGCCCGGGCGCCGAGCAGGCCATGGCCGCGCTCGACACGCCGCTCGACCCGCTGCTGGACGCCCAGGGGTTCACGGGCAAGGCCGGCGAAGTCGTCGTCCTGCCCACCCTCGGCCGCCTCCCAGCAGCCACGCTCGTGCTGGTCGGTCTCGGCGAGCGCGGCAAGGTCGACGCCGAGGCGCTCCGCCGGGCCGCGGCCGCGGTCGTCCGCCACGCCGGGGGCGCCAAGAAGGCGGTCACCACCCTGGCTCAGGCCCTGCCCGCCGACCCGTCCGCGGCTGCCCGGGCCGTCGCCGAGGGTGCTCACCTGGCCGCCTACCGGTTCGACAAGTACAAGGCCAAGTCCGACGGGAGCGCGCTCCGGAGCCGGCTGCAGAGCCTGGTGGTGGCCGCCGGCGACGGCAAGAAGGCCGACCTGACCGCTGCGGTGGCCGCCGGCGAGGCGCGCGCCACCGCCACCAACCTGGCCCGCGACCTGTCCAACGAGCCCGCCAACAACCTGCACCCGGCCGACCTCGCCGAGGCCGCCCGAAGGCTCGCCGGCAAGCACGTCAGCGTGAAGGTCAAGGACGAGAAGGCGCTGGCCCGGGAGGGCTTCGGCGGCATCCTGGGCGTCGGCCAGGGCGCCGACAACCCGCCCCGGCTGATCGAGATGACCTACGAGCCCGAAGGCGCCAGGAGCCGCGTGGTCCTGGTCGGCAAGGGCATCACCTTCGACTCCGGCGGCCTGTCGCTCAAGCCGGCCGACTCCATGGGCGGGATGAAGACCGACATGTCCGGGGCGGCCGTGATCATCGGCGTCATGAGCGTGCTGGCCGACCTCGGCGTGGACGTGGCGGTCACCGGCTACCTCGCCTCGGCCGAGAACATGCCCTCCGGGCACGCGATCCGGCCCGGCGACGTGCTCACCATGAAGAACGGCAAGACCGTGGAGGTCCTCAACACCGACGCCGAGGGGCGCCTGGTGATGGCCGACGCGCTCGCCCTGGGCGCGGCGGCCAAGCCCGACGCCATCGTCGACGTGGCCACCCTCACCGGCGCCTGCATGGTCGCCCTGGGCATGCGCTACGCGGGGCTGATGAGCAACGACGACGCGCTCGCGGCCGAGCTGCTCGACGCGGCGGCCGACGCCGGCGAGCCGGCCTGGCGGCTTCCCCTGCCCGACGAGTACCACAAGGAGGTCGTCAGCGACATCGCCGACCTCAAGAACGTCGGCCAGCGCTGGGGCGGCGCTCTCACCGCCGGCCTGTTCCTCAAGGAGTTCGTGGACGACCGGCCCTGGGTCCACCTGGACATCGCCGGGCCGTCCCGGTCCGAGGCCGAGGACGGCTACATCCCAAAGGGCTCGACCGGCGCAAGCGTGCGCACCCTGCTCTCCTGGCTGGAACGGCGCGGCAGCTCGTCGTGAGGTTCGGGGCCACCTACACCAACTCGGGTCCGGGCGCCGACCCCGGGCACGCGGTCGCCCTCGCGGGTCTGGCCGAGGAGACCGGCTTCGACACCCTCTGGACTGTCGAGCACGCCGTGATCCCGGCTGGCTTCGGCTCCAGCTACCCGTACTCCCGCGACGGCCGGCTCCCTGGCGGCGAGGACGTCCCCATCCCCGACCCGCTGATCTGGCTGGCATTCGTGGCGGCCGCCACCGTCCGGATCCGGCTGGCCACCGGGATTCTCATCCTGCCCCAGCGCAACCCGGTGCTGCTGGCCAAGGAGGCGGCCACCCTCGACGTGCTGTCCGGCGGGCGGCTCATCCTCGGGGTCGGCGTCGGCTGGCTCCGGGAGGAGTTCGACGCTCTGGGCGTGCCCTGGCCGGAGCGCGGCGCGCGCACCGAGGAGTACATCGCGGCCCTGCGCACCCTCTGGACCGAGCCGGAGCCGACCTTCGCCGGCCGCTTCGTGTCGTTCGCCAAGGCCAAGAGCTACCCCAAGCCGCTGCAGCCGGACGGGATCCCGGTCGTGGTCGGTGGCCACAGCGAGGCGGCCGCGCGCCGCGCCGGCCGCGTCGGCGACGGGTTCTTCCCGGCCAGCGGCGACGTGGACGAGGTGGCCCGCCTGGTCGGGATCGCGCGCGACACCGCCCGGGACGCTGGCCGCGACCCGGACGCTTTGGAGGTCACCTGCGGCGCGCCCAGGGACCCGGAGGCCGTGGCCCGCCTCGCCGACCTGGGCGTGGCCCGGATGACGATCTCGGCCGTCGGCGACCTCGAGTCCCTGCGGGCCAGGTTCGGCCGCTTCCGCGAGCGGGTCATGGACCGGGTGGGGTAACGCCAGGCGGGTCAACCCCTGGCTGTCCGAACGGACGAGCACATTCCGCGGAGGTACCAAGCGTGTCAGCCGATGAACTCTGGTCGGCGCCGTCCAGAGCGGAGCGGAACGGAACGCCGTCTTGCTCCCTGCGTGCATTCGTGGTTTCTCTGGGGATGACCTCGTACGAGGTCGCGGGCGGCGAGGACCCGTCGCCACGGCCACCGGCGGCCATGCGGCCGCCCCCAGGCGCAAGGAGGCCAGGTCATGAAGACCAAGGCAGCGGTCCTGTGGGAGCTGGGCAAGGACTGGGAGGTGACCGAGCTCGACCTCGACCCGCCCAAGGCCAACGAGGTCCTGATCCGTTACGTGGCCGCCGGCCTGTGCCACTCCGACGAGCACCTGCGCCACGGCGACATCGTCCCCCGCTTCCCGATCGTGGGCGGGCACGAGGGCGCCGGCATCATCGAGGAGGTCGGCCCCGGGGTCACCAAGGTCAAGCCGGGCGACCACGTCGTCTGCTCGTTCATCCCCTCCTGCGGCCACTGCCGCTGGTGCTCCACCGGCCAGCAGAACCTCTGCGACCTGGGCGCGACCATCCTCGAGGGGTGCATGCCCGACGGCACCTTCCGCTTCCACCAGGGCGGCAAGGACCTCGGCGCGATGTGCATGATCGGCACGTTCTCCCAGTACGCCACGATCTCCGAGACCTCGGTGGTCAAGGTCGACGAGGACCTGCCGCTCGAGACGGCCGTGCTCGTCGGCTGCGGCGTGCCCACCGGGTGGGGGTCGGCGGTGTACGCGGCCAAGACCGCGCCCGGCGACACGATCGTGATCTACGGGATCGGCGGCATCGGCATCAACGCCGTCCAGGGCGCGGTGCACGCCGGGGCGAAGAACGTGGTCGCGGTCGACCCGCTGCCCAACAAGCGCGAGAAGGCCGAGGAGTTCGGGGCCACCCACACCACAGCCAGCGGCGAGGAGGCCCAGTCCCTGATCGGCGACCTCACCCTGGGCGTCGGCGCCGACAAGGCGATCGTGACCGTCGACATCGTCGACGAGCAGGTGGTCCAGGAGGCGTTCAACGCCGTCCGCAAGGGTGGCAGGGTGGTCGTCACCGGGCTCGCCGACCCGACCAAACTGACCATCCAGCTCTCGGGCGCCGTGCTCACCCTGTTCCAGAAGGAGGTCGTGGGCACGCTGTTCGGCAACTCCAACCCCCAGTACGACATCAAGAAGCTGCTCGACCTGTACCGGGCCGGCCAGGTCAAGCTGGACGAGCTGATCACCAAGCGATACACCCTCGACGAGGTCAACCAGGGCTACCAGGACCTGCTGGACGGCAAGAACGTCCGCGGCGTCATGGTCCACTCGCATTGAGCGCAGCCGGAGCGCCAGCGGGCGGGCAGGACCCGCCCACCCGTGCCCGGCCGGCGGACGGCGGGGGCGGGGTGTGGGGCGTGCCCGCCGGGGCTGGTCTGCTGGCCCGGATCGAGCGGGACATCGTCGGGCTCCGGCGCGAGGCGGAGGTGCTCGCGGTCGCGCTCGCCACCGGACGCCACGTCGTGCTCGAGGGACCGCCGGGCACCGGCAAGTCGACCCTGCTGCGGGTGATCGCCGACGAGGCCGGGCTCGGGCTCGCCTTCGTCGAGGGCAACGCCGAGCTGACCCCGGCCCGGCTGGTCGGCTCCCACGACCCGGCCCTGGTGCTGGAGGCCGGCTACCGCCCGGAGGCGTTCGTCGAGGGGCCGCTCGTGACCGCGATGCGGGACGGCGCCCTGCTCTACGTCGAGGAGCTGAACCGGGTCCCCGAGGAGACCCTCAACGTCCTCATCACCGCGCTCGCCGAAGGGGAGATCCACGTGCCCCGGGTCGGGCGGGTGCGCGCCGGGCCGGGCTTCCGGCTGATCGCGGCGATGAACCCGTTCGACGCGGTGGGCACGGCACGGGTGAGCCAGGCGGTCTACGACCGCATGTGCCGGATCGCCCTCACCTACCAGGACGAGGCGGGTGAGCGGCGGATCGTCGAGCTGGTCGCCAGGGCCGGTGGCGAGCTCGTCCGGCTGGCCGTCGCGCTCGTGCGTGCGTCCCGGCGCCATCCCGAGGTCCGGGCCGGTTCCTCGGTGCGCGGCGCGATCGACCTCGTCCACCTGGCCCGGGGTCTCGCCGAGCTGCGCCAGGAGCCGGCCACCAGCCGGGCGGTCCTGCGCGATGCGGCCCTGGCCGCGCTCTCGGGCCGGATCCGGCTCGAGGACGGCAGCAGCCGCACGCCCGAGGAGGTCGTCGGGGAGCTGCTCGACGACCTCCTGGCAGAGGGGCGGGGCGGACGCGACCCGGCAAACCGAACTGACCCGGCTGCCGGCCCGGCCGCAGCAGCCGGGAGCGGGCGGCGCGGCCGGGTGCTCGAGGGCGAGGAGGCGCGCGGCGCGCTCCGGCAGGCAGCCAGGCGCACGCGCAGCCGGGCCGACCTCGACGCGGCCCACCCGGGGCTGCGGCGGGTCTCGCCGGCGGTGGGCCGGCTCGACGAGGCGGCCTTCGAGCGCCTGCGGGACGAGGACGCCGACGCCGCTCTGGCCCTGCTCTGCGACCTCACCCAGGCCACCGACCCGGAGCTGCGCCGGCTCGCCCTGCGGCTCGCGGCTCGGGTGTTCCTGCGCGCCGGCCGGGCCGGCGCCCCGGCCCGGCGGGGCGCGCGCCGCCTGGTCCCGGTCGTCGCCGTGGCCGACGGCGACCTGGACCTCGAGCGCAGCCTGGAACGGGCCGGGGGTCGCCCGCACCGGCCCGACGAGCTGGTCACCAGGCGCTGGCGGGCGCCCGGCCGGGCCGTCTGCCTGCTGATCGACCGGAGCGGCTCGATGCGCGGCGCCGGGGTCGCGATGGCCGCCATGGCCGCCGCGTCGGTCGTGCTGGCGTCGGGGGACCGCGCCGACTGCAGCGTGGTCGCGTTCGCCGGCGACGCCTTCGTGCTGCAGGAGCAAGGCCACCCCCGCGCCCCCGCCGACCTGGTCGGCGACGTGCTCGCGCTGCGAGGCAGCGGCACCACCGACCTCGCCCTGGCCCTGGCCACAGCCGGGCGCCAGCTCGCCCGGGCACCCGCCGGCGAGCGCCTCGTCCTGCTCCTCTCCGACTGCCTGGCCACGGCCGGGTCCGACCCGCTGCACCGTGTGGCCGGCCTCGGCCCGGTCCACGTGCTGGGCACCACCACCGACCCCGACGCGGTCCAGGCGGGCACCACCCTCGCCCACCGCTCCGGCGGCCGCTACCTGCGCGTCGAGAGCCCCACGGCACTCCCCGCCGCCCTCACCAGCCTGCTCGGCTGAGCGGGTCGTGCCGGGGTGGCCCCGAACCGCTGCCTCATCGCCGCATCCGACATCCCGATCACCCGCCCCCGACCAGCCTGGCCTCCAACCGAACTGGTCGCCGCGACCGCTCCGCGAGCGAATACCCTCACTCCGGCCAGCCCGGGTCGGGGGACCAGGCGCTGACGGCGGTCATGCCGGCGTCGACCGGGACGGCCGCGCCGGTCAGGCCGGCCGCCTCGAGGGAGCAGAGCCAGGCGATCATGGCGGCCACCTCGGCCGGGTCGAGGAGGCGGCCGAGCAGGTGGTGGCGGGCGAACGCGCCCGGGCCGGGCACGCCGTAGAGCTCCGCGGACGCGGCGAGCATGGCGGTGTCCATCGAGCCGGGGCAGACGGCGTTGGCGGTGACGCCGCTGCCGGCCAGGTCGGCGGCGAGGCTGCGCACGAGCCCGAGCACGCCGTGCTTGGCCGCGCTGTAGGCGGCGAGCAGGGGCAGGCCGCCGACCCCGGCCGCCGACGATACGGCGACGAAGCGGCCGTCTCTCGGCGCGGGCCGGGCGAGCAGGGCGGGGACCGCGGCCCGGGCCAGCCGCCATACCCCGCCGAGGTCGACGTCGAGGACGGCGTCCCAGGTCTGGTCGGTCGTCTCCCAGGCCGGCGAGCCCCCGGCCAGCACCCCGGCGGCGGCCACGGCCGCGTCGAGGCCGCCGAAACCGTCCACCGCCGTGACCACGGCGGCGTCCAGGTCGCCCTGGATGCGCACGTCGCCGGCCCGGGCCACGACCCGGCCGGGGTCACCGGCGGCCGCCCGGCAGGCGGCGGCAGTGCGCTCGAGGTCGGCCGCCGAGGCGAGGGCGTAGCGCACGGCAGGGTCGTCGGCGCAGCGGTCGACCAGCACCAGCCGCCACCCTCCACGCGCGAGCGCGAGCGCCGTGGCCGCCCCGAGCCCCCTGGCCGCCCCGGTCACGACCGCGACCCGCCCGTCGCCCGACCTGTCCGTGCCCGGCCTCCCGGTCACGTCCCCGGTCATGGGGTCGCCTCAGGCCCGGAGCGAGCGTCCTCGGGCCCGGAGCGAGCGCCGGGTACCGGCGACGGGTTCCGCCCTGGGGCTGGCGACGGGTTCCGCCCTGGGGCTGGCGACGACCCCGTCCCGTCCGTCGGCGCCGGCGCGAACGCGCCGCCGGCCTGGACGGCCGGACGCGTTCCAGGCGGCCAGGGCGGGCCCAGCTCGGCCTCGACGGTGCGGCAGAGGTCGTCGGCCAGGTCGGCGAGGAGGCGGCGGCCCTCGGCCGCGGACGCGCCGGCCGGGTCGCCGAGCACGCCGTTCGGGGAGACCGCGCGCACGCCGGAGCTGGCCAGGACGCCCATCAGCTCCTCGAGCGGGCGGGTGGCCCCGGCCGCGGCGAGGTCGAGGCGGACGGCGTCCGGGGCCAGGGCGAGCAGCAGCGAGGTCTCGGTCCGCCCGGCGTGCGCGTCGCCGCCTGGAACCGCGGTCGAGTATCGGCGGCGCGTTCTCTCAAGCTGAGCCTCCGGGGAGCCGGGAGCCCGCGGGCTGTGGGTGCTCGGCCGCGGTGCCGGCGGGCGGGCGAGCCAGGCCACCACTTGCCGGCCCTCGCGTGCGAGGAGGTCCCGGGCGGCGGCCACCGGCGCGGCGTTGCCGCCGTGGCCGACGACAAGCACGGCGGCCCGGAACTCGGGGCCGAGCGAGCGGACCAGCTCGACCAGGGCGAGCTCCAGGGCGGCCCGGCCGATGGAGATCGTGCCCGCGAAGCCGGCGTGCTCGCCGCTCGACCCGTAGGGCAGGGCGGGCGCGACCAGCACGTCCGGGCGGCGTGCGGCCAGCCGCTCGGCCAGGGCGACCGCCACCCGGGTGTCGGTGTCGAGCGGGAGGTGGGGGCCGTGCTGCTCGGTCGAGCCCAAGGGCAGGGCGAGCACGGCGCCCGCCCGCGCCGCCACCTCGGGCCAGGTACGGGCGGCCAGGCCGGTCATTCGAGGTAGCCCCAGGTGCGGAGCTGGGCCAGGACGCGGTCTGCGGCGGGGCCGGGGTCGAGCCGCACGGTCTGCGGCGGGGTACGCCCGGTCTCGGCACCGGTAAGGGCGAGGATCCGCTCGCGGGCGCTCGCGCCGGGGTCGGGCCCGGGCAGGACACGGGGCCGGGGCCGATAAGGGCCGCGCCGGATCGGGCCGGGCGGCTCGGGTATCCCGGCGGCGACCGGGTCGGGGACCGGTGCGGGCAGGTGCTCGACGGCCGCGTCGCGCGCCCGGAGCATGGCTGGGAGGGACGCCCGGCGCAGGTGGGCGGTGGCGCCCTCGACCGAGAGCACGGCCGGCGCCCGGACCCGGAGCACCTCGCGTCGCCCGAGGTCGAGGCGGCGCTCGGCCCGGACCACGCCGGGCGCCTCGGGCCACAACGCGACCAGCCCGAGGGCTTGGGCGGCGCCCAGCCGGGCGGCCAGGAACGCCGGGACCGAACCGGATCCGCGGTCGAGGCTCCAGTCGCCGCAGACCACCACCGCCACGCCCGCGAACGCGGCGGCCAGGGCGGCGGCGACCAGCTCGCTGGGCGCGCCGGCGGGCAGCACGCCGGGCGCGCCGGCGGGCAGCTCGCAGCGGACCGCCCGGGCCGCGCCGGCGGCGAGCGCCTCCCTGAGCAGCCCGTCCGCCTCGGTCGGGCCAGCGCTCGCGACCAGGACCTCGCCACCCCACGCCTCGGCCAGCCGCAACCCCCACTCGAGCGCGGCAAGGTCGGCACCCGAAGCGCCCGAGCTGCGCGGGTCGGCGGCGACCGCCCCGGTCAGCGGGTCGACCTCGACCCGCAGCGGCACCCATTTCATGGCGACCCCGACCCGCGGCCCGCTCACGAGCGGTGGAACACGACGCCGTGGCCACCCTCCGGGTAGCTCCACGAGATGGCTCCCTCGGTGTTGCAGACCATGTAGCAGGTACCGCACTCGAAGCACTCCTCGTAGTTGAACAGCACCCCGCCATCGGCAATGGCCACGAACAGGCTGGCCGGGCAGGCGGTGACGCACTCCCTGGTCGTGCAGCCGCGGCAGGCGTCGCCGTCGACCACGATGTGGGCCTTGGGCGACACCCGGAACTCGACGGTGGCCATGCGGTCGTCGAAGCCGACCTCGGGCCAGGAGCGGTCGGGGCGGGTCATCCGAACGCCCGCAGGGCGGTCCAGGCGTCGCGGGCGAGGTCGCGCGCACGCACGGCCGAGCGGCGCAGCTCGGCCCGGCCGGCGGCCAGCAGCCGCGGCTTGGGGTTCGGGTTGTCCACGGTGAACAGGCGCTCCACCAGGTTGCAGGCGATCTGCGGGTAGCGGCGCTGCACGCGCTCGGAGAGCACCAGGCCGGGCGCGCGGCGCAGCCGCTTGAAGTCGGCGAGCACGAAGCTCGACTCGAGCCGGTGCCGGTAGCCGGCCAGCCCGGCGGCGGACGTGTCCCCGGACGCCAGCGCCGCGGCGGCCGCCTCCCCGGCCGCCGCGCCGGAGGCGATGGCGTAGTTGACCCCCTCGAGCCAGATCCCGGTGGCCAGGCAGAGGGCGGCGGCGTCCCCGGCCACCAGCAGCCCGTCGGCGGCCAGGTCGGGGAGCATGTCCCAGCCGCCTTCGGGGATCAGGTGGGCCGAGTACTCCTTGAGCTGTCCTCCAACCACCAGCGGGGCGACCGCCGGGTGGGCCTTGAGGCCGGCGATCAGCTCCTCGGGCCGCCGGCCCGAGGAGGCCAGCCCGGGGAGCTGGAGCACCACCCCCACGGCGATCGTGTCGAGGTTGGTGTAGAGGAAGCCGCCGCCCGGGACGTCGCCCGTGCACCCGAGGATCTCGATGTCGGTCCCTTCCCGGCCGGCCAGCCCGAAGCGTGCCTCGATGTCCTGCCTGGGCAGGGCCAGGACCTCCTTGACGCCCAGGGTGAAGTGCTCGGGCTCGGGATGGCGGTAGAGGCCGGCCTCCTTGGCCAGGAGCGAGTTCACGCCGTCGCAGGCGACGACCACCCGGGCTGGCAGGTCGCCGTCGGGACGGTCGGTCCGCACCCCGGTCACTTGGCCGGTCGGGCCACGGGTCAGGCCCGTGACGGTCGTCGAGCAGAGCAGCACCGCTCCGGCCGCCTCGGCCTTCGCGGCCAGCCAGGCGTCGAGGTCGGACCGGTAGACGGTGGCGCCGTTGTAGGGCGGCTCGCCCCAGGCGGTGGTGCGGAAGTCGACCGTGAGGCTCTGAGTGGGGGTGACCACCATGGTGGCCCGGCGGGTGACCCAGCGCTGCACCGGGGCCTCCTGCCACCAGCCTGGGAGCAGCCCGTCGAGCACGCGGCCGTACAGGACCCCGCCGTACATGTTCTTCGCGCCCGGGAACGGCCCCCGCTCCACCAGACAGACCCGCACCCCGGCCCGGGCCAGGGTGAGGGCGGCGGCCGACCCGGCCGGCCCCGCCCCGACCACGACCACGTCGAAGCCTTCGGCCGCGGGTCGGGTCGCGGACTGCGTCGCGTCGGCGCTCTGGGCCGCCGGTGGGAGGTGGGCCGCTAGTGGGAGGTGAGCCGCTAGTGGGAGGTGGGCCGCCGGTGGGAGGTGGGCCACTGACGGGAGGTGGGCCGCCGGTGGGAGGTGAGCCGCCGGCGGGAGGTGAGCCGCCGCTCTGGTCGCGGCAGCGCCCTGGGCCAGCAACGACGGCACGGTCTCAGCCATTGGCGCCTCCTGCGCGGGCGCCCGCGGGCGCGGCCGTGCCCAGGCGGGCGGCGAGCTCGGCGACGAACGCGGGGGCGTCGCTCACGACGGCGAGGTCGGCCATGGCCATCATCGGGCAGCTCGGGTCGGTGTTGACCGCGATCACGTGGTCGGGGCGGCCGAGGCCAGCGACGTGCTGCACCGCTCCGGAGATGCCGACGCCCACGTAGAGCCGCGGGTCCACGGTCACGCCGGTGGTGCCGATCTGGCGCTCGGCCGACGCCCAGCCCTGGTCGGTGGCCACCCGGGTCGCGCCCAGGGAGGCGCCCAGGGCCTGGGCCACCCGCCCGAGCACCGCGAACGCCTCGGGGCCGCCCAGGCCCTGGCCACCGGCCACGATCCGGGGTGCCTCGGCCAGGTCCATGGTGGCCGGGTCGGGCGGCAGCAGCTCCAGCGGCTCGGCGTCGTGGCCGCCAGCCAGGGCCAGCTCGAGCGGCTCGACCGGGTGCCGGCCGGCCGGGCCGGGCTCCACGCCTCTCACCCCCGGCTGCAGGGTGGCGACCACCGGCCGGTCCACGGCGACCTCGTCGGCGACCAGCCCGCGGTGGCGGGCGAGCACGACCCTGCCCACCTCGACCCGCACCGCCCCGGCCAGCAGCGGGCGCCCGAGGGCCGCGGCCAGCCGGGGGGCCAGGTCGCGGCCGTCTGGCGAGGCGGGCAGGACGACCACTGCCTCCCCGGCCAGCAGCGGCGCGAGCGCCGCCGCCCACGCCCCGGCCCGGAACGGGCCGGCCTCGGCCGCCCGGACCGGCGCCCGGGTGGCGGTCAGCTCCCCGGCCGCCGCCGCGGCATCTTCGCCGACGACCAGGGCCGCGCCACCCGCCTCGGCCACGGTCTCGTCGGCGCCGAGCGGCAGGATGCCGGCCCGCACCGGCACGACGGCGATCACCGCCTGCTCCCGCACGACCGCTTCACAAAGCGGCCCCGATCCGGTCGCCCTCGACGACCGCGGCGTGGGCCCGGCGCGGGGCCACGCAGTCCCCGGCCCGGTGGACCTCGACTCCGGGCAGCCTGGCCGCCTTCAGGTCGAAGTAGAGCGCCTCGGCCGGCGCCTGGGGCACGGCGAGCACCACCCAGTCCACGTCGTAGCTCATTGTGCGGCCGGACGGATGGTGGAGGACCTGCAGCTTCCCCCCGTCCATGCCGATCACGACCGAGTCTGGAGTCTGGACGATGCCCTTGGCCGCCGCCCGCGTGCACCACCCCTCCATGTCGAGGGTGGCGCCGAGGTCCTGGCCGACCACCATCGCCGGGGCGAGCACCTCGACCCGGCAGCCTCGGTCGGCAAGCAGCTCGGCGACGCTGGTGGCCTGGTGGAAGCCGAGCTCGTCGACGACCACGACCCGCCCGGCTGGCGTGGCGACGCCCTCCAGCACGTCGCGCACGTCGACCACTGGCGGGCCGCCCGCGCTTGGCCCGGGCGTCTCGCGTGCTGCGGGCGGGTGGGCCTCCTGTGCTGCGGGCGGGTGGGTCTCGCGTGCTGCGGGCGTGAGGGTCTCCCGTACTTCAGGTCCGCGCGACTCGTGTGCCTCGGGCATGGCTGCCGGCGGCGCCCACCAGGGGCGAGCCGGTTCGGCTCCGGTCGCCACCACCACGGCGTCGGGGGCCTCGGCGCGGATCAGCTCGAGGTCGACCCGGCTCCCGTAGCGGACCTCCACGCCGAGGCGGCGGCACTCGGCGAGCTGGTTGCGGACCAGGTCGCCCAGCTCGGCCCGGCTCGGGACGGTGGCGGCGAGCCGGACCTGGCCGCCGGCCACCGGCTCGCGCTCGTGCACGGTGACGACGTGGCCCCGGGCGGCCGCGGCGATGGCGGCCTGCAGCCCGGCCGGGCCGGCGCCCGCGACCAGGACGCGACGGCGCCGGGCGGCCGGCCGGGCGGGCGCGGCGGCCTCCCGGCCCGTCCGCGGGCTCTCGATGCAGCCCACCCAGCGGTTCTGGCCCATGCGCCCGACGCACTCCTGGTTGCAGGACAGGCAGAGGCGGATCTGCTCGCCCGCGCCGGCACGGGCCTTGGCCGCGAAGTCGGCGTCGGCGATCTGGCCCCGCACCACTCCGACGAGGTCGCAGTGGCCCTCCTCGATGGCCCGCTCGGCCTGCAGCGGGTCCTTGAACCGGCCCACCCCGACCACCGGCAGGTCGACCGCCTTGCGGATCGCCGAGGGGACGAACAGCGCGTAGCCGGGCGGGACGTGCATGGACGCCTCGATCATGAACAGGGTCATGGTGGCCACGCCGATCGAGGTGTTGACGTAGTCCACCAGTCCAGTCGACTCGAGCGCACGGGCCACCTCGACCGCTTCGTCCAGGACGATGCCGCCCTCGATCAGCTCGTCGCCGCAGAGCCGCACGCCCAGGGCGCGGTCGCGGCCGATGGCCTCCCGCACCGCGGGGACGAGCTCGAGCAGGATCCGCATGCGGTTGGCGAGCGACCCGCCGTAGCGGTCGGTGCGCCGGTTGGCCCAGGGCGACAGGAACGCACGCACGATCGAGGAGTGCGAGCACTGCAGCTCGATGCCGTCGAAGCCGCCTGCGGCGCAGTGCCCGGCCACCGTGGCGTAGCCGGCCACGACCTCGCCGATCTCGGCCCTGGTGATCTCCTTGGGCACCTCCCGGAACAGGGGGTCGGCCACGGGAGAGGGGGCCCAGAGCGGCAGGCGTGAGTACGTGCCCGACCCCTGACCGCCGTTGTGGTTGATCTGCGCGAAGATCGGCACGCCGTGGGCGTGCACGGCCTCGGTGACGCGCCGGTAGCCGGGGACCACGTCGGGCCGGAAGCCGTGGATGAGCTTCTCGTAGGGCCAGTCGGTGGGGTGGGTCGAGTGCTCCTCGGTGATGATCAGCCCGGCGCCGCCCGCCGCCCGGGCCGCGTAGTAGGCGGCGTGCTGCTCGCTCGGCCCGCCGTCCTCCGCGTAGTTGGTGAGGTGGGCGGCGAACACGATCCGGTTCGCCACCGTGACCGGCCCGATCCGCAGCGGGCTGAACAGGTGCCGGTACCGGCCCCGAGCGGTCACTGGCGCCCCTCTTCCTCGAGAGGCGCCCCGGCTGCGCTGGGGCGGGAGGCTCGGCGCCCCTCCGGGGCCGGGGCGGCCAGGGCCAGGGCGGCGCGGCGGCCTTCGAGCACCGCCTCGTAGATCGTGCGGGGGGCAACCGCGTCGCCGGCCCGTGGCAGGGTGCCGCCCGTCTCGCGCCAGAGCCGGTCGTCGGGCAGCCGGTGCCCGGCGTCGACCAGGACGGTGGCCGGGACTGCGTCCGCGGCACCGGTGAAGCGGTCCTCGGTCATGGCCTGACCGTGACTGGCCCGGCGGAGGACAGCTCGCTTGACCAGGCCCACCCCGGCCTGGTGGAGCCGGACGTTGGCGGGAGCGAGGTCGCCGGAGCGGGCAAGCTCCTGCCCGGCCACGAGGTCGGGGGTGAGCAGGCTGACGGTCCGGCCGGCGGCTGCCAGCAACTCCGCCACGGAGACGCCGATCGGCCCTCCGACGGGGTCCCAGACCGCCACCGGTCCGTCCGGCAGGCCGGGCCCGCCGTCGAGCGCCTCGCGCGCGGTCACCACGGCCGCGCCGTCCTCGACCTCGTAGGCCGGCTCGCCGGCCCGGCCGCCGGTGCAGAGCACGACGGCGCCGCCGGAGCCGGAGCCGGCCAGCTCCGCCGCGGTGGCCTCGTGGCCCAGCCGCACGTCGACGCCGAGGGCCAGGCACTCGCTGGCGAGCCAGTCGGCCAGGACGGCGAGCCGGGCCCGGCCGGCGCCGCGGGCCGCGACCCGTAGCGCGCCGCCGAGACGGTCCGAGCGCTCCACGAGCCGCACCCGGTGGCCGCGCAAGGCGGCCACCCGGGCGCACTCGAGCCCGGCAGGCCCGCCACCCACGACGAGCACACCGCTCTGGTCTCTGTCCCCAGCCGCCGCGGGCGGCACCCTCCGGTGGCCCTGGAGCGTCCCGCTGTGGCCCGGGAGCGTCCCGCTGGGCAGGGCCGGAGCCGCCGGGTCGTCGGCGGCTGCCGGGTCGTCGGCGGCTGCCGGGTCGTCGGCGGCTGCCGGGTCGTCGGCCCTGCCGACCCCGGCTGGACCGGGGCCGGCAGGGGGGCGGTCCACCGGTGGGTCCTCGGTCTCGTGGCCGGCCGACGGCTCACCGACGCAGCTCACGATCGGGTTGCGCGCGTCGCGGACCTGGCAGGCCTGGTTGCAGAGGATGCAGGGGCGGATGCGGGCGGAAAGGCCCGCGGCCGCCTTGGCGGCCAGGTCGGGGTCGGCGATCTGGGCCCGGGTCATCTCGACCGCCTCGGCGGTCCCGTCGGCGAGGACCTCGGCCGCCATGGCCACGTCGACGATGGAGCCTTGGGCGACCACCGCGACCGGTCCGGGCAGCGCGGCGCGCACGGCGCGGGCGAGCCCCAGGTTGAAGCCGGGCTCGACGTGCCCGTCGGGCCGGGTGGCGGAGACCGAGTAGATCGAGCCGCGGACTGGTACCACGTAGTCGACCGGACCGGCCAGCTCGGCCGCGAGGGCGGCTCCCGCCTCGGGCACGATGCCGGCCCAGGGCGCCAGCTCGTCGCAGGACAGGCGGAGCCCGACGATCGCGTCCCCGGCGGCCTCCCGGACGGCGCCGAGCACCTCGCGGGCGAAGCGGAGCCTGTCGGTCCCGTACTCGTCGTCCCGCTGGTTGGTGAGCCCGGACAGGAACTGCCGCACCAGGCTGTGTTGGCCGGCGTTGACCTCGACGCCATCCAGCCCGGCCTGGACGGCCAGGCGGGCGGCCTGGGCGAATCCGGCCACCACGGCGGCGACGTCCTCCAGCTCCATCGCCTTGGGCACCTCCCGGCTGGTCACTTCGGGTACCCGCGAGGGCGCCCACAGCGGGAGCTGGTGGTAGGCGCTCGAGCCCTGGCCGCCGGCGTGCCCGATGGCGGCCAGGACCAGCGTGCCGTGGGGCCGGCAGGCGGCAGCGACCGCCGCCCAGCCGTCCGCGCACCGGGCCGCCAGCGGGGCCCGTTCGTACGGCCAGTCGGAGGGGTGGACCGACGCCTCCTCGACCACGACCACCGCGGCGCCGCCGGCCGCGCGCCGGCCGTAGTAGGCCACGTGCCGGTCCGAGAGGGCCCGGCCCCGGCCCAGGTTGGTCTCGTGGGGCCCGAACCACACCCGGCCCGGCGCGGTCCGCCCGCGCAGGGCCAGCGGCGTGGAGAGCCACGGCCTCGCGCGCTTCAGGCGGGCGGGACGGGCGGCGGGCCCGGACGGCATCAGCGGCTCGGCAGCACTGGCAGCAGCCGCCGTTTGGAGTGTCCGGGCCCGGGGGATGGCGCCGACCCGGGCGGCAGCACGGCCAGCGCCCGCTCGCCGTGGCCGAGGACGCATTCGGGGTCGGGCCCGTCCAGGGGCAGGCCGGTGAAGAACTTGGCTGCCATGCAGCCGCCCTGGCAGGCGTCGTAGGCGCCGCAGGAGGCGCAGGCCCCGGCGCTCTGGGGCTCGCGGAGCGAGCGGAACAGCTCCGACGAGCGCCACACGGCCGCGAACCCGCCCGGGTCGCGGACGCTGCCGGCCTTGAAGTCGTCGTGGAGCACGAACGGGCAGGCGTAGACGTCGCCCACCGGGTCGACCAGGCAGACGACCCGGCCCGCGCCGCACAGGTTCAGCCCGGGCAGCGGCTCGCCCAGGGCCGAGAGGTGGAAGAAGGAGTCCCCGGTGAGGACGTGCGGCCGGTCGACCAGCCAGCGGTGGACGGCCCGTTGCTGCTCCGCGGTGGGGTGGAGGCCGGCCCAGGCCGCCGCCCCCCGGCCCGACGGCCGCAGCCGGGTCACCCGAAGCACCGCGCCGTACGCGGCGGCCAGGGCCTCCAGCTCGTCCAGCTCGGCGACGTTGTGGCGGGTGAGCACGACCGAGAGCTTGAACGCCCGGAAGCCCGCCCCAGCCAGGTTGTCCATGGCCCGGCGGGCGGCCGCGAAGCTGCCCGGGCCGCGTACGGCGTCGTTGGTGACCGCGGTCGCGCCGTCCAGGCTGACCTGGACGTCGACGTAGTCCATGGCCGCGACCCGGGCCGCCTTGGCCCGGTCGAGCAGGGCGCCGTTGGTGGAGAACTTCACCCCGACGCCGCTGGTCACCGCGTATTCGACCAGCTCGAAGAAGTCGGTCCGGACCAGCGGCTCGCCACCGCCGACGTTGACGTAGAAGACCTGCATGGCCGCGAGCTCGTCGACCACGGCCTTGGCCTCGGCGGTGGACAGCTCGGCCGGGTCGCGCCGTCCCGAGGACGACAGGCAGTGCACGCAGGCCAGGTTGCAGCCGTAGGTCAGCTCCCAGGTCAGGCAGATGGGCGCGGCCAGGCCGTACTTGAGCCGGTCAGCGAGCACAGATCACCTCCGAGGCTGCGAGCTGCTCGAGCGACCGGCGCCAGCGGGTGCGCTCCGGCGGCGGCAGGCCGAGTACGTCGAGGGCGCCGTCCAGGCTCGGATGGCCTTCGAGGGCGCGGACCAGCTCGACCAGCCGTGGCGACTTCAGGAAGGTCAGTCTCCGGTTGCCGTAGTGGTAGGCGAGGGCCCCGAACGGCTCGTCGCGCAGGGCCACCTGGGGGTGCAGCCGGTAGGGCCGCGCCGGGTCGAACGTCATGGCCGGCCCCTTGCTCAGTAGACGCCGCACATCCCGTCGATCGAGATCTCCTCGACCAGCGCCTCCTCCTCGACCAGGTCGTCGGCTGGCGTGGCGGGCGGGTCGAGGACAGGACCAGTCGGCTCCTGGGTGCTGTCCGGCTCCTGGGTGCTGTCCATGGTTGCCCTCCGGGTGTCGCGGTCCGGACCCAGGTCCTGCCCCTGGTCCGTGACGACCTGGCCTGCCGCCCGGCACCGGGGCGGCGGGGTCGCCGCCCGCCGCGACCGGGACCGGTGCTCACACGTTCGCACGCGCGTCACCGCCACGCCAGCCCAGACGGCCAGCCTGGGGACGGGCGTCCCACCCCCCGTCCCCGCTCTCTCCCGCCCGCCTCCGACGCCCTCGACCCGGCAGCCCGGACAGGTCGGGGAGCAGGGGCGCAACCGTCCGGTGGCGGGCGCACCCGAGCCACACCCCGGTGCAGTAGGCCGCGTCCTCGAGCAGCCGCAGGCCGACGTAGCGGAGGGGGTCGAGCGCCGGCTGGCGCTCCCGCCAGTCGGCCAGCCCGGCAACGCCGACGCAGGCGAGCAGCACCAGGCGGGCGCGCCGGTTGCCGCTCGCGGCCGCCACGGCCAGCGGCAGCCAGGTCCGGCTGACCGCGTCGGCGACCAGGCGGCCGGCCCGCCAGTGCCCGGCGCCGGCTACCCGGGCCGCCTCTCGCCACGGGTGCTCGAGGCGGGAGAGTCCGCGGGCCGCCTGCGCGGTCGTGGCGGCGGCCACCGTGCCGCCGGCGAGGGGATGCCCGAGCCCGGCCAGCGCCCAGGCGAGCGCGCTCCAGGCCGAGACCTGCAGGGGCGCGACTCGGTGCGCATGGCGGCGGGCCAGCGGGGCCGCCGAGGTGCCGTAGGCGAGCCGCCGCGCGAGCAGCGGGCCGAGCGTGCGCCGGTGGTCGTGGCGCACCCGGCTCGCCGGCTCGTAGCGGACCGTCCAGCCGGCGTCCACCAGCCGCCACACCAGGTCGACGTCTTCGCCGAAGCGGAGGGCCTCGTCGAAGCCGCCCACCGCGACGAGCGCCTCGCGGCGGACCAGGAGCGCGGCGCTGGGCACGTAGGCGATGCGGCCGCGGGGCCGGACCAGGCCCTCGACCGGCCCGCGGTCCTCGGGCGCGCGCACCGACTCGTAGCGCTCGAACGGGCGCCCGCTGGCAGCCCGGCGCCCACCGATCCGGGGCGCCACCGCCGCCACCACCGGGTCGGCGAAGTGGACGAGCAGCGGCCCCAGCCAGCCTGGCTCGGGCACGCAGTCGGAGTCGACGAACGCGACCAGGGAGGCGGTGGTGGCGGCCAGGCCGGCGTTGCGCGCGGCGGCCGGGCCGCCCGGGGCGGGCCGCTGGACGACCCGGGCGCCGGCGGCGCGGGCGACCGCCGCGCTCGCGTCCCGGGAGCCGTCGTCGACGGCGACCACCTCGGCCAGGCCCGCCAGGGCGGCGACCGTCCGGCCGACCCGGTCGCCGCGGTCCCGCACCGGCACCACGGCCGCGACCGGGCCGGGGTGGCCGCCGTCGGGCGGCCGCGGATGGGCCACGCCGGCGTCGACCAGCCGCCTGGCCAGCCGCCCGGCGTCGGCCCGCTCGGCCGCTGCCGCCTCGGTGACCGTGGCCCCGTCCAGCAGGCGGTCGAGCAGTCGGCTACCCGTCTCCGAGAGCCGGAGCAGCCGGAGGGGCGCGCCCCCGAGCAGTGTCCGCCCGCCGTCGAGCCGGCGCGCGGCCGGGTCGAGCACCAACCGGAACCCCCCGGGCAGGGGCGGCGCACCCCCCCAAGGATTGCTGGCCAGAGGCGCGCGAGACTCAGGGGCGCGGGGCTCGCCCGCTCGAGGCGCGTGAGGCCCTGTTGCCTCAGGCGCGCGGGGCCCGGCCGAGCCGGGGAAGGGCCGGCGGGTCATCCGGAGGTGGGGCCCTCGGAGCGCACCTTCTTGACCGCGATCAGGGCGGCCTGCAGGTCGCGGATCCACTCGGCCTGGTGGCTGCCGACCAGGCGGACGCACCAGGCCAGCGCGTCGCTGCGGCTGCGGGCCACCCCGGCCTCGATCAGGGTGTCGAGCACGGCCCGCTCGCGCATGCGCAGCCTGGTCATGACCGGGACGCTCAGGGTGGTGAAGAGGCTCCGCTGGTCGCCGCAGGCGGCACCCCAGGAGACCCTGCGGCCGAACCGGTGCTCGAGCTCGGCTGCGATACGCATGCGCTGCTCGCGGGTGTCCTCCCGGAACTCCTTGATCCGGGCGGCCGAGGCGACCGCCTCGGAGGCGCCGGGCGGAGGCGCGGGCGGGGCCAGCCGGCCGACGACGAGGATCTCCTCGCCGTCGGCGGCCACCTCGGGTGGACCGGCGAACCAGCCGGCGGGGATCCGGGCAGGCAGCCAGTCGGCGACCGCGCCGGCGATCTGGTCGGCATCCATGCGATTACAGTATTACTTCGCCGATCGCCCTGGAAACCACCGCCGGGGCCAGCCGGGGGTGCGGCCCACATCCCAGTGGGTATCATCGGGCCCACCCAATGAGCAGCGGAGTTTCTCTTGCAGATCGATTTTGCCTCCTCGGACCGGTCGAGCCTCGGCGTGGAGGTCGAGCTCGAGATCGTCGACACGGGCTCGAGGGAGCTGCGCAGCGGCGCCTCGGAGATCCTGCCCGTGCTGGGCCAGGGCCACCCTGACGGCGTCCACCCGAAAGCCAAGCACGAGCTGCTGGAATCGACCATCGAGATCATCACCGGCGTGTGCAGCACCGTGGCCGAGGCACGCCAGGACCTCTCCGCGACCCTCGACGAGGTGAGCACGCTCGCGGCCTCACGCGGGATGGCGCTCATGTGCTCGGGCACGCATCCGTTCTCCGACTGGGCCAAGCAGGAGATCAGCCCGAACCCCCGCTACGCGCAGCTCGTGGAGGACATGCAGTGGCTGGCCAGGCGCCTGCAGATCTTCGGGATCCACGTGCACGTCGGCGTGCGCTCGCCCGAGAAGGCGATCGCGATCGTCAACGCCCTGACCTTCTACATCCCGCACTTCCTGGCCCTGTCGGCGTCCAGCCCCTACTGGAAGGGGCAGGACACCGGCCTCGCCTCCTGCCGGACCAAGGTGTTCGAGGGGCTGCCCACCGCCGGCCTGCCCTACCAGCTCTCGGGCTGGGACCAGTTCGAGCAGTTCATGGACACCCTCATCTCGGCCAAGACGATTCACTCGATCCGGGAAGTTTGGTGGGACATCCGTCCACATCCGAACTTCGGGACCGTGGAGTTGCGAATCTGCGACGGGTTGCCCACCATGCAGGAGGTCTCGACCGTGGCGGCCATGAGCCAGTGCCTGGTCGACCGTTTGAACACCCTGATCGACCGCGGCTACACGCTGCCGGTCCCCAGGGGCTGGATCGTGCGCGAGAACAAATGGCGGGCAGCCCGCCACGGTCTCGACGCCGAGATCATCTTGGACCAGAAGGGCACGCTGCAGCCGGTGCGCGAGGCCATCGAGGAGCTCGTCGACGAGCTGACCCCGGTGGCGCAGCGCCTCGGCTGCGAGCGCGAGCTCCGGAACGCGCTTGCCATCATGGGTCGCGGTCCAAGCTATGTCCGCCAGCGTGAGGTGGTGGCGGCGGGGGGTACACCAGTGGACGTCGTCGACAGCCTGGTCGAAGAGCTCCGCAGCGACCGCTTCTCACCCATACCAAACCCAACCCTGCCGTGATCCTCGACCTCAGCAGGTTCCTCGCCACCCACACCGGCGAGCTGGTCCAGCTCCGCCGGCACCTGCACGCCCATCCCGAGCTCGGCCGGCAGGAGCGCCAGTCCACCGCGCTGGTCGCCCGCCGCCTCGAGGCCCTCGGCCTCCGGCCCCGGCTGCTGCCCATCGGGACCGGCCTGTTCTGCGACGTTGGCGCCGGGTCCGCCGGCGGCCCGGTCGTCGCCCTCCGGGCCGACCTCGACGCCCTTCCCCTCCAGGACGAGAAGGACGTCCCCTACCGCTCGACGGTCCCCGGGGCGTGCCACGCCTGCGGGCACGACGCCCATACCACCATGCTCCTGGGTGCCGGGCTGGCCCTGGCCGAGCAGGCCGAGCGGCTCCCCGGCCGCGTCCGGCTGGTGTTCCAGCCGGCCGAGGAGAAGATCCCAGGTGGCGCGCTCGACGCCATCCAGGCCGGGGTGCTCGACGACGTCAGCGTGATCTACGCCCTCCACTGCGACCCCAAGCTCGACGTCGGCCGGGTGGGGGTCCGGGTCGGCGCCATCACCGCCGCGTCCGACTCGCTGGAGGTGCACCTGGCCGGCCGGGGCGGGCACACCGCCCGCCCGTACGAGACCTCCGACCTCGTCTACATCATCTCCCGGGTGGTCACCGACCTGCCGGCGGCGCTGTCCCGCCTGGTCGACCCGCGAGTCGGCCTCACCCTCACGTTCGGCGCGATCCAGTCGGGCACGGTGGCCAACGCCATCCCGACCACCGCGGTGGCCAAGGGCACCCTCCGGGTGCTCGACCGGACGGTCTGGGGAGGGGCGCAGAAGCTGGTCGAGCGGGTGCTGCAGGGCACCGTGGCGCCGTTCGAGGTGACCCCGGACGTCCGCTACGAGCGGGGCTCCCCGCCGGTGGTCAACGAGGAGGTGGCCACGCTGGTGATGGCCAACGCGGCCCGGGCGACGCTCGGCGACACCGCCATCCACCAGGCGGCGCAGAGCCTCGGCGGCGAGGACTTCTCCTGGTACCTCGAGGACGTGCCCGGCTCCATGGCCCGGCTCGGGGTTCGCATCCCAGGGACCAACCTCGAGCTGCACGCCGGCTCGTTCGACATCGACGAGCGGGCCATCCCCGTCGGGGTGCGCGTCCTCACCCAGACGGCGGTGGACGCCCTGGAGTATTACGGGCGCTGAGCGAGGTCGGGGCCGAGAGTATTACGGGCGCTGAGCGAGGTCGGGGCCGATCGGGGATCGACTCAGGCCGGCTCGGCCTCGGCGGCCGGGGGCGGGTGGGAGGGCTTGGCCGTCGGGCTGTGCACGACCGTCATGGACAGGCGCAGCGGCGCGTCACCGGTGTTGCGGTAGGCGTGGGGGCGGTCGGCCACGAAGGCGGTCGCCCCTCCCTCCGGCACCCGGTACTCGACCCCGTCCACCTCGAGGGTCAGCTCGCCCTCGATGACGAGCAGCAGCTCGCGGGTGCCGGCCGGGTGCGGCTCGCCCGCGTAGCCGTCCTGCGGGGCCATGCGGATGTCCCACAGCTCGACCTGCTCGCGGGTACCCGACCCGACCAGCAGCGTGCTCGTGCTGCCCGGCTTCCCGGTCCACAGCACGATCCCCTCGCCGGCCGGGACGATCCTCGTGGTCGGCACCTCCGGCGCCTCGACCAGGGAGGCCACCGAGACCCCGAACGCGGTGGCCAGCCGGCAGATGGTCGCGATGCTTGGATTGGACCGCGCCTGCTCGACCTGCACGAGCATGCCCTTGCTGACGCCCGAGCGGGCGGCCAGGTCGTCCAGCGTCCATGCCTTGCGGCTGCGCTCGGCGCGGACGTTGCGGCCGACCGCCGCGGTCACCACCTCTGGTTCCGGCACGGTTGTCACCCCCATGGATCACAATATTGTTCGACAGGTACAGCTTGTTGTAGTACAATAGACTGTACCAGGTAGTCAGTATAAGTGCCTGGAGGAAGCCCGCAAAGGAACGGAGGCTCCCCATGGGGATCATGGTGCTGCTGGCACTCCTCACCCTGCTCGTCGTGTTCGACCTGCTCGCGATCAGGCGCGGCGTCGACTCCCGTCCCGGCTTCGAGATCCACCCGCACGGCAAGTCGATGACCGGCGCCGGCCTGACGGTGGGCCCCCGCGGCCGCTGAGAGCCCGGAGAGAGCCTGAGGGAGGTCCATGTCGCTCGGTCCCCCGCTCGGTCTCGGCTCCGGTCTGCTCTGGGGTACCGGGGACTTCGTCGGCGGTGTGCAGTCGCGCCGCCAGGCGCCGAGGGCGGTGGCGATGTGGAGCCAGGTGGCCGGCGCCGTTGTGCTGCTCGGCGTCCTCGCCAGCCGGCCGGGAGACCGGCCGGCGCTCGCCGGGGTGGTCTGGGGTGTCGTCGGCGGCCTCGGTGGAGGCTGCGGACTGCTGCTGTTCTACCGGGGACTGGCCGAGGGCGCGATGTCGATCGTCGCGCCCGTCGCTGCCTGCGGGGCGATCGTGCCCGTCACGGTCGCGTTCGCGCGCGGGACCCCGCCCAGCCTGCCCGCCACCATCGGCATCGCCGCGGCCTTGGCCGGGGTGGTGCTCCTGTCCCGCACGCCTCGTGGCGAGCGGCACGCCGGCGTGCCGCTCCGGGTCGTGGCCATGGCCCTCGGCGCGGCGCTCGGCTTCGGCTTCTTCTTCGTCTGCGTCGACGCCGGCTCGGCCGTGCCCGGCGGCTCCCCGCTGTGGGTCGTCGCCGGGGCGCGGGCCGGGTCGCTCACCTCGATGCTGGTGATCGCCCTGGCCGGGCGGCGGTCCGTCCCATGGCCCGGCCGCCACATCTGGGGGGTGGCCCTGGCCGGCGTCCTCGACACCGCCGCCAACGTGCTGTTCGCCTACGCCACCACCATGGGGAACCTGGGCGTGGTCGGCGTCCTCGGCTCGCTCTACCCGGTCACCACCGTGCTGCTGGCCCGCTTCGTCCTGGCCGAGCGGCTCTCCGGCGTCCAGGCCACGGGCGTGGGCCTGGCCCTGACCGGAGTCGCCCTGCTGGGCGCCGGCTGATCCTGGGCGGCTGATCCTGGGCGGCTGATCCTGGGCCGGTGAGGGCGCGTCCGAAACTTGTCCCACGGGAGCGGGCCGGGTCCGGTAGGCTCGGCTCATGGACGACGACCTCACCCTCGCGCTCGAGCTGGCCGACCTGGCGGACGCCCTCACGCTCGAGCATTTCCGGTCCGACCGGCTGGTGGTCGAGACCAAGCCTGACCTGACCCCGGTGTCCGAGGCCGACCGTGCGGTGGAGCAGCTGCTGCGCAAGCGCATCGGCGAGGAGCGGCCCGACCACGGCGTGGTCGGGGAGGAGTTCGGCGCCGAAGGCGGCCGCCACGCCCGCTGGATCCTCGACCCGATCGACGGCACCAAGAACTACGTCCGTGGCATCCCCGTCTTCGCCACCCTGATCGCCCTGCAGCGCGACGGCGTCGGCGCTGTCGGGGTCTGCTCGGCGCCCGCCCTGGGGCGGCGCTGGTGGGCCGCGCGCGGTCTGGGCGCGTTCGCCGACGGCCGGCCCATCCGCGTCTCCGGCGTGCGC
Organism: Actinomycetes bacterium; assembly: GCA_036000965.1. Lineage (NCBI taxonomy): Bacteria > Bacillati > Actinomycetota > Actinomycetes > Actinomycetes bacterium. The sequence goes on along the minus strand of DASYUT010000288.1, from coordinate 65,619 downwards.
GACCTCGGCGAGGCGCAGCTCTGCCACTCGAGCCTCGACCTGTGGGAGGCGCACGACCTCGGGGACCGCTTCCTCGGCCTGGCCAGGCGCTGCTGGCGCACGCGCGGGTTCGGCGACTTCTGGATGCACTGCCTGGTGGCCGAGGGCGCGGCCGACGTGGCCGTCGAGCCCGAGGTGTCGCTGTGGGACCTCGCCGCCCTCCAGGTGATCGTCGAGGAGGCCGGCGGGCGCTTCACCGACCTGGCCGGCCAGGCCAGGCCCGACGGTGGCAGCGCGGTGTCCACCAACGGCCTCCTCCACGACGAGGTGGTCGCCGTCCTGCGCCGCTGACAGGAGTTGCCGTGCACGGTCCCGCCGGGGTCCTTACCGTGGTCCTGTTCGAGACCGCCCTGGGCAGCCTCGCGCTGCTCTGGGCGGCGCCCCTGTGGGGGGTGGTCCGCCCCGGCTTCTTCAAGCTGGTCGGGGCGACCGTGGTCGTCTGCGCCGGCTTGGCCTGGCTCACCGGCAGGGGGGAGCTGGCCCAGGCCGGGGCGACCGGGCGCGCGGCAGCCCTCTGGCTCGGCCTGCTCGCCCTGGCCGTGCTCGCCTGGCAGGTGCTCGTCTACGCGCGCCTGGCCGCCGCGCGCTGGGCGGGCATGGCTGCGGTAGCGCCCGGCCTGGTGGCGGCCTGGCCCCTCGCCCAGCTCAGCGGGCGGCCCGCGCTGGGCGCGGTCGCGCTGCTGACCGGGGCGCTGTTCCTCGGGGCGACCGTGGACGGCCTGCTGCTCGGGCACTGGTACCTGATCGACCGTCGGCTGTCCAACCGGCCCATCCTGGCCCTGGCGAGCTGGTTCATCGCAGGCGTGGCGGCCGCCCTGGTCTCGGCCGCCCTGGGCGGGGACCGGGGTGGCGCGGTCGACCCGTCGCTGTCGCCGCTGCTCGCCTTCCCCAACCTCACCGTGTACCTGGCCGTCGGGCTGGTACTGGTGTGCGGCCTTATCGCCTCGTTCATCCGCGTGCTCGTCCTGGGCGGCTCCATCCAGGCCGCGACGGGCATGTTCTACCTGGCCGTGGTGATGGCGCTGGCGGCCGAGTTCGCCGCCAAGGTCTACTTCTTCCCGGCCTAGCTAGCCCAATGCGATCCGGCAAGGAGCGTGGGGCAGTGCTCCGTGTCTTGGTGGAGGAAGCCGCCCGACCATGTGGCGCGCCGGGCCGTCAGGCAAGCGATCGCGTCTCTCCCGTTTGGATGTCGTCGAGCATCGAGCCATCCGGGATGACGAGCGACCAGCCGGTCGCCGTTGGCTGCCGGTGCGGACCCTCCAGGATTTGCCCGCCGAAGCGTTCTGTCGACTGCGAGTACTGGAGCGAAGTCGGCGGACCAGGATGGTCGCAGCAGACGGTGCAGCACACCCTGGCGCCCGTCTTGTCGGGACCTGCATTGCCTGCTGCCGTGGCAGCTTCGTCGCCTCCGCGTCCCCTTGTAGGCCGCCAGTTGGGGTACTACCAGCACCAGAACGCCCGCATGTCAGCCGCAGCTCGGCGGAGGGGAGCCGGTCATCGTGGCGGCGAGACCCGGTAAGGTACCGGCCAGGACGGCGGACAGCGGCCGGTGTGTCGAGAGGTGCCGTGACCGAAACCGAGGACGCCAGCGTCCGGACCGTGGTCGTCGCGGTCGCCGCGAACCTGCTGGTCGCCGTGGCCAAAGCCATCGCCGCGGTGCTCACGGGCTCGGCGGCGATGCTCGCCGAGACAACCCACTCGATCGCGGACACCTTCAATGAGGTGCTGCTGTACGTCGGCGTGCGCCACGGCGCCCGTCCCGCCGACGACCACCACCCCTTCGGCTACGGGCAGGCCCGCTACTACTGGTCGTTGCTGGCGGCCGTTGGCATCTTCGTCGTCGGCGGGCTGTTCGCCATCGCCGACGGCGTCCAGACCCTGCGCCACCCCGAGCCGGTCACCAACGTGCCGGTCGGCGTGGCCGTGCTGCTGGTCTCCGCCGGGTTGGAGGGCCTGTCGTGGCGCACGGCGCGTCGGCAGCTGCGCGCGGAGGCCGCCGCCCGCCACCTCGACCTCGGCGAGTACCTGGCCACCTCGTCGGATCCGACGCCAACGGCGGTGTTCCTGGAGGACTCGGCCGCGCTGGTCGGCCTCGCGCTGGCCCTTTCTGCGCTGGTGCTCCACCTCATGACGGGGTCGGCGGTGTGGGACGGCGCGGCGAGCCTGCTCATCGGGCTGCTGCTGGTCGTGGTGGCGTACCTGCTGATGCGCCGCAACGGCGCGCTGCTGATCGACGAGGCGGCCCCGGCCGACGTCCGCGAGCGGCTGCGGCAGGCGGTGGCCCAGGAGCCATGGGTGGCCGAGGTGGCCGAGCTGACCGCGGTGTACATCGGCCCCAAGCAGCTGCTGGTGCTCGCCCACGTCGTGCCGGTCGACGGTGCCGAGCTGACCGCGAGCGTCGGCCGGCTGCGCCACAGGCTGCTGTCGGTGCCCGCGATCGCCGCGGTGGAGATCACGCCCGTCGAGCGGGCCAACTGAGCTGACGGGTCCCCAGGCTACCGGGGACCCCTGGGAACCCTCCGGGATGCCTGTTGCCGCAGGTCGGCATGCTCCGTGGCTGCGCGGCGGCGCCACGGGCCTGCATGCCGTCGCCGGGACCCTCCTCGGCCCGTCAGATGTGGTGCAGGTGGTGTTCGGGGCGCGGGGTCGGTGCGGGCTGCTCGCCGAGGGATCGCCGCCGGGCCAACTCCACCACTGCCAGCAGCAGCGCCAACAGCATGACCACGGCCGCGCACAGCAGTGTGTCGGACACCGCCGCCGAGTAGTCGCGGCCGGTACCGGCGAGCACCGCGTAGAAGACGCCGGCCAGCGCCGCGGTGCCGATGGCCGAGCCGATCCGCTGGCCGGTCTGCAGCGCGCCGCCGGCGACGCCCGCCAGCTGGACCGGCACCGACGCCAGGGTCAGCGTGATGTTGGGCGAGGTGACCATGCCGCCGCCAAGCCCGCCCACCAGCAGCGGTCCCGCCGCCGCCCACGCCGCCGCGTCCCCACCAACCTGCCGCAGCACCAGCGCGGCGGCGGTCAGCCCGACAGCGACCGCGGCCAGCCCGAACACGGTCAGCCAGCGCCCCAGCCGGGCCACCAGCCGGCCGGCGATCACCGCGGAGACCGCCACGCCCAGTGCGAAGGGGGTCACAGCCAACCCGGAACGCAGCGGCGAGTAGCCCAGCCCGGTCTGGAAGAACAGCGCGAACACCAGCCAGATGCCGGTGAACCCGACGAAATAGACCAGCCCGATACCCAGTCCGGCAGCGTAGCCGGAGATGCGCGCCAGCCGCGGGTCAAGCAGGGGTATCTCGTGCCATACCGGGACACTACCAACATTCCAACACCCCTAGTCGGCCGAGGCCGTGGGTGAGCCTGGTAGCCTCTCGCCCGTGACGACGACGGGCGGACCGGGCCGGGAGGAGGCGCCGCTGCGGCGTCCGCCCCAGCTCGCCGTGCTCGTGGAGGGCGGCGACCGCAAGGGGTTGCTCCACGACATGACCGCGGCGATCCTGCGTCACGGTGGCGACATCCTCTCGGTCGAGATCGTGGAGCGGGGCGTCCGCAGCGCGGTCTACTGGGAGCTGGACGCCGTACGGGACCCCGAGAGCCTGGAACGGGCGTTCCTGGCCATCGACGTCGTCGCGTCGGTCAGCCGGCTGCCGAGCATGTTCCAGGTCTACGGCAAGCGGATCATCGTGGTCGGCGCGGGCGCGCAGGTCGGCCAGGTCGCCATCGGCGCCATCGGCGAGGCCGACCGGCACAACATCCGGGGCGAGAAGATCAGCGTGGACACGATCCCGGTCGTGGGCGAGGAGAACCTGGCCAACGCGGCGCGGGCGGTGGCCAGGCTCCCCCGGGCGGTGGCCCTGGTGCTGGCCGGGTCGCTGATGGGCGGGGAGGTGACCGAGGCCGTGGACCAGGTGAGGGCCCGCGGCATCCTGGTCGTCTCGCTGAACATGGCCGGCTCGGTCCCCGCCCACGCCGACCTCGTGGTCACCGACCCCGTGCAGGCGGGGGTGATGACCGTGATGGCCGTTGCCAGCACGGCCCGCTTCGACATCGAACGGATCCGCGGCCGCCGCTTCTGACCAGCGTCACGGCTCCAGGCGGCTGGGGTCTACACGCAGGACCCGGCTCGAGCCCTGAGCGGCCCAGAGCGACCCGGCCCCGTAGACCAGCGCGCGCACGTCACGCACGGCGGTGAGCGGGAAGCCCCGCACCACGGCCGGGGTGCCAGGGTCGATCGCGACGACGCCCTGGTCGTTGCCTGCCACCACCCAGACCATGCCGCCGCCGACGGTCACGATCGTGGCTGCGTCGACCGGGACGGCCCTGCCCTCCGCCGGGGCCTCGGGGTCGACCCGGGCCACCAGGCCGCCGCCCGGATAGGCAAGCCAGACGGCGCCGGCGCCGACGGCGACGCCCTGGGCCGCGCCCCCTTCACGCTGGTCCTGGTCGACGCGGACCACCCGGCCGGCGGTCGGGTCGATCAGGACCACGCTGCCGTCGGTGGCCGAGACCCACACCTGGCGGTCGTCGGCGGCGATCCCGAGCGGCTCCCTGGGCAGCGCCACCGGGGTGACCCGCAAGGTGCCCGGGTCGACGCGGAGCAGCTTGCCGCCCGGCCGCCCGGCCGCCTCCTGCCCGCAGCAGACCACCCAGACCGCCCCGCCGGCCGTCACCACCCCGACCGGGTCGTGCAGGGGCCGCCCCAGCGGGACGGTGGCGGTCACCTGGTTGGTGGCCGGGTCGACCCGCACCAGCATGCCCGGGCTGGCCACCGCCACCCATACCGCGCCGGCGCCGACCGTGACCGACCTGGCCCCGGCGGCCCGCCCGGCGACCCGGATCGTCGTGGCCACCCGGTTGGTGGCCGGGTCGATCCTCGCCACCGTGCCCGCGTCGCCCACGGCCCAGACCGCGCCGGCCCCGAACGCGAGCCGTCCTGGCGGGCCCGGGCCCACGTCGACGGAGGCGACCACCGGGCTCCGCTGCGCCGCCGTCGTCGCGGTCGTCGCGCTGGCCGCCGGGGTCTCCGGTCCGGCCGGCGCCAGTCCAGAACGGGTCAGCCGACCGGCGACCAGCAGCGCGAGCAGGGCGGCGGCGGCCACGCCGGCCGTCCTGGCCAGATCCCTGCGCGGTCGGTCCATCGCTGGCGGTCCCGGCGCTGCCTCACGCCGTCTCGCCGGGCAGGCGCACCCTGGACACAGCCAGGCCGTCGCCGATCGTGAGGATGACGGAGTCCAGCCGCTCGTCCTCGGCGATCCGTCTGGCGTAGGTGCGCAGGCCCTCGGTGTCGGGGTCGGTGGCCTTGCGGTCGGCGACCCGCCCCGACCAGAGCACGTTGTCGGCCAGGATCACGCCGCCAGGGCGTACCAGGCGCAGAGCGTGCTGGAGGTACTCCGGGTACTCGGCCTTGACCGCGTCCAGGAACGCGAGGTCGTAGCCGCCGTCGGCGAGCCTCGGCAGCACGTCCAGGGCCCGGCCGAGGATCGAGCGGACCCGGCTCGGGATGCCGGCGTCCTCGTAGGAGGCCTTGGCCAGCCGCTGGTGCTCGGGGTCGGCCTCGATGGTGGTCAGGATCCCCTTGTCGGCCAGGCCGCGCGCGATCCAGATGCCGGAGTAGCCGGCGCCCGAGCCGATCTCGACGGCCGCCTGGGCGCCGGTCCAGCGGGCGGCCAGGCGCAGGAACGCGCCGGTGTCGGCCGAGACGGGCGGCATGCCGCCCGTCGAGGCCCGCTCGCGCGCCGTGCGCAGGGCGTCGTCCTCGACGGCGGTCAGCTCGCTCAGGTAGGTGGCAATGGCGTTGTTGGCCTGGACGACCACGGTCGGCTCCTTCTTTCTCTCGAGGTCTCGTACAGATGGCTGCGGGTCGCGCGGGCGCGCTCGCGGGCTCTCCTGTCGCATGGGTCAGTTCCGGTACCGGCAGCCTAGCGTCCATGCCGCGGGAGTGGTACGCGTTCCTCGCTGCGGTCCGTGACTGGGTGGCCGACCGAGCCGAGCGGGGCTTACCCTGAGTGGCGCACCGACGGTGTCGAGTACCCGCCGGGCGGCAAGCCGGAGCCGGTGCCGCCGACGCGGGGCGAGGAGCTCGCTGCTTGGACCGACCCACTGAACCGCTGCGCCACCCGCCGGCTGCCGGACCGGCCGATGCCTGGCCCCCGTGGGGCCCTTCGACGCACCCGGACCTGGGAGCCTGGCTGGCGCCAGCGGCCCCGCCGGCCGAATCGCCGGCCGCGCCGCCGACGGGGGCCGCCGCGCCGCCGGCCCCGCCCGCCGCGCCGGGCCTGACCTTGCCGCCGGCCCGCCGGGCCAGCCGGAGACCAGGGATGCCCGCCCTGCTCTGGGTCGTCGCCGTCGCCCTGCTGTCCGGCCTGATCGGCGGCGGGGTGGGGGCCGCCCTGACCGGCGGCCACTCCCAGCCGCGGGTGGCCGAGCCCAGCCCGGCAGTCACCCAGGTCTTCACGCCCAGCCGGGCGTCGGGCGGCCAGGTCCAGGCCGTCGCCGGGGCGCTGCTGCCGGTCGTGGTGCAGATCGAGACCAAGTCCGGAACGAACCGGGCCACCGGGTCGGCGGTCATCATGCGCCAGGACGGGTACATGCTGACCAACAGCCACGTGGTCGCGGGCGCCGACCGGATCCAGGTGACCCTGCCGACGGCCGAGACGCTCAAGGCACGCCTGGTCGGACGCGACCCGGCCAACGACCTCGCGGTCATCAAGGTGAACCGCTCCGGCCTGCCCGTCGCGACCTTCGGCAGGTCGGCCGACCTGCGGGTGGGCGAGCTCGCCGTCGCCGTGGGCAGCCCGTTCGGGCTGCAGGGCTCGGTGACCACCGGCATCGTCTCGGCCCTGCACCGGGTCGTGCAGGTCCCGGGGGACAGCGCGCGCGAGGAGGACCTGGTCGACGCCATCCAGACCGACGCGGCCATCAACCCGGGGAACTCGGGCGGGGCCCTCGCCAACGCCAGGGGGCAGGTCGTGGGCATCAACACCGCCATCGCCACCAACGGCGAGACCGAGGCCAACGCGGGGGTCGGCTTCGCGATCCCGATCGACGAGGCCCTCGACGTGGCCAGGCAGCTCATCGCCGGCCGCAAGGTCCGGGTCCCCTTCCTCGGCGTGCAGGCGGTCGCTGACCTGAGCCCCGAGGTCGCCGACCGGTATCAGCTCCGGGGGCGGACCGGTGCGCTCGTCCAGAGCGTGCTCCCGGGCAGCCCGGCGGCCCGGGCCGGCCTGCGCGGGGGCGACCTCGTCGTGCGGGTCAACGCCCGGCCCGTGCGGGGCTGGGACGAGCTGAAGGTGGCCGTCCGGAAGGTCGAGGTCGGCCAGACCATCCCCATCGTGGTCGTCCGGGGCGGCGACGAGTTCATCCTCAGCATCACGCCCATCGACCAGTCGGCGTCGAGGTAGGAGCGCGCGGTGTTCAACGTCGGCCTGGGCGAGATCTTCGTCATCGTCCTCGTCTGCCTCGTCGTGTTCGGCCCCGAGCGGCTCCCCGAGATGGCCAGGCAGGCCGGCCGCTTCCTCGGCAAGCTCCGGCTCACCACCCAGAACGCCCTCGACCAGCTCAAGGACGAGGCCGAGCTGTCGGACCTGAACCTGCCCGACCTGCGGGTCGGCTCGCTGCGCGAACAGGCGCGCGGCTACGTGCGCGACCTGATGGACATCGAAGGGCAGATGGAGGAGCTGCGGCGGGCCGCCAACGGCGACGGCCCCACCGAAGCCACCGCGGCCAACCCCCCCGAGACCGGCCCACCCCCGGTGGACCTGGAGGCGACGTGACCAAGTTCGACCCGCTTTTTGGGTCGAACTTGGTCAGCATCTGATGGACGTCGCCGCAGGCGACTCCGGGCCGTGCGGCGCGGCGCCGTTGCGGCGCCGCACGGCCCGTCAGGTGAGCAGGGTGAGGCGCTTGCCCACCAGGGAGCGGGGGTTCGGCGGGAGGGCCGCGGCCACCTTGAGCAGCTCCTGGCTGGCCGGCGCGTCCGGGTCGGAGACGACCAGCGGCTTGCCGGTGTCGCCGCCCTCGCGCAGCCGGGTGTCGATCGGGATCCGGCCGAGGACGCGCGTGCCCAGGTCGCGGGCGAGTATCTCGCCGCCGCCCTGGCCGAAGATCTGGTGGCGCTCGTCGCAGCCCGGGCAGATGAAGTAGCTCATGTTCTCGATCACGCCGGCGATCCGCATCTGGTTGGCCAGGGCGAACTTGCCGGCCAGGATCGCGACCCGCTCGGCTGCCTCCTGGGGCGTGGTCACCAGCAGCATCTCGGCCCCGGGGAGCATCTGCGCCAGCGAGATGGACACGTCGCCGGTGCCGGGCGGGAGGTCGGCGAGCACGTAGTCGAGGTCGCCCCAGTACACGTCGGTGAGGAACTGCTGCACGGCCCGGTGCAGCATCGGCCCGCGCCACATCACCGGCTTGTCCGCGTCGATGAAGAAGCCGATCGAGATGACCTTCACCCCGTGCGCCTCGAGCGGCATGATCATGCCGTTGAAGCCGACGGGGCGGCCGGTCGCGCCCAGCATGCGGGGGACCGAGAAGCCGTAGATGTCGCAGTCCACCACCGCGACCCGGCGGCCCTGGGCGGCGAGCGCGGCGGCCAGGTTGACGGTCACCGACGACTTGCCCACGCCGCCCTTGCCCGAGGCGACCGCGAGGACCCGGGTCGAGGACTCCTCGCCCCAGAACGAGACCTTCTTCTCCTGGGCCGCGCCTGGGCCGCGCAGCCGGGTCACCATGGCCTGGCGCTGCTCCTCGGTCATCGTGCCGAGCTCGACCACCACCCCCCGGACGCCGGGCAGCGGCGACACGGCCGCGGTCACGTCCTTGGTGATGCGGTCCTTCAGGGGGCACCCTGGGATGGTCAGCAGCACCTCGACGGTGACCACGCCGGCCCCGTCGATCGAGATGCTCTTGACCATGTCGAGCTCGGTGATGGGCTTGTGGATCTCGGGGTCCATGACCTGCCCGAGCGCGGCGTGGACCTCGTCCTGCGTGACCATGGGAGCGTTCACCTCGGTGGGCGCGGCGCGCCGGGAAGAGCTGGCGGGGAAACCGCCCTACCATCGCACTGTAGCAAACGGGCGACGCCCGGCCGCCCGCCGCCCAAGACTGTTCCCGGAAAGGTGCCCGATGGCCGACTATGACGCGATCGTCGCTGGCGGGGGGCCCAACGGGCTGGCCGCTGCCCTGCGCCTGGCCGAGGCCGGGTGGTCGGTCTGCCTGGTCGAGGCGAACGCCGACGTGGGCGGGGCGGCGCGCACCCTCGAGTGCACCCTGCCCGGCTTCAGGCACGACTTCGGGGCCGCCTTCTTCCCGCTGGTCGGGGTCGCCCCGGCCATCGCCGAGCGCGACCTCGGCGCCCACGGGCTGCGGTTCCTGCACGCCCCGCTGCCCGCCGCCCACCCTTTCCCCGGCAACCGGGCCATCGCCCTGGGCCGCTCCGGGGAGGAGACGGCCGCCTCGATCGACAAGGTCCATCTCGGCGACGGCGCCGCCTGGAAGGCGCTGGACGACACGTTCGGGGACGCCCTCGTCCCCTTCCTGCGCGCCCAGATGGTGCGCTGGCCCGTCGCCGCCGGGGCCCAGCTCGCGCGGCGCCTCGGCGGGGTCGCGAGCGCGCTCGAGTTCGCCCGGATCGTGGTCCAGGGCGCCAGCGCGGTCGCCGAGCGGTTCGAGTCGGCCGAGGCCCGCGCCTTCCTGGTCGCCCCGGCCATGCACGCCGACCTGCAGCCCGAGGCGCCCGGGACCGGTGTGTACGCGCTGCTGCTCCACCTGCTCGGCGAGCGCTTCGGCATGCCGGTGGCCGAAGGGGGCAGCGGGGCGATCAGCGCCGCGCTGGCCTCGGCGCTCCGCGCCGCTGGCGGCGTGATCGTGACCGGGGCCCGGGTCGACCGCATCGTAGTGGAACGAGGGCGGGCCGCTGGTGTGGAGGCCGGGGGCGTGAGCCTCTCGGCCCGGCGCGCGGTCATCGCCGCGATCGACACCGGCACGGCGATCCGGCTGGCCGGCCCCGACGCGTTCCCGCCCGCCGCCCTGGAGGAGGTGCGGCGGTTCCGGCCTGGGCTGGGCACGTTCAAGGTCGACTGGGCCTTGGACGGGCCTGTGCCGTGGGCGGCCGAGGAGTGCCGGCGGGCCGCGGTCGTCCACGTCGGCGACTCGGTCCAGGCGATGAGCAGGGCCGCCTGGGAGGCGTCCTACGGGCTCCTGCCCGGCCGCCCCACCCTCATCCTCGGCCAGCAGTCCCTGGCCGACCCGAGCCGGGCCCCGGCCGGCAGGCACACCCTCTGGGGGTACGCACACGTGCCGGCGGTGCCGGCCGGGGACGCCCTGCGGCCGCGGGCCAAGGGCGGCTGGGCCCGCTCTGCCGGGCCGTTCCTGGACCGGATCGAGGCGGAGATCGAGGCCAAGGCGCCTGGCTTCAGCGAGCGGGTAGCCGCCCGGCGGGTCTGGACGCCCGCCGACCTCGAGGCGGCCGACCCGGCGCTCGTCGGTGGCGACATCACCGCCGGGTCGTTCGCCATCGACCAGCAGCTCGTCTTCCGCCCCGGCCCCTCCTGGTGGCGCTGGGGCACCCCGCTCAAGGGGCTTTACCTGGGCGGCGCCGGCGTGCCGCCCGGGGGCGGGGTGCACGGCGCCGCTGGCGACCTGGCCGCCCGGCAAGCCCTGGCCGACCGCCGCCGCCCGGCGGTCCTGGCCGGTCTGGCCGCCGGCGCCGGCCTGCTCGCGGCCGGCACCGCCGCGTGGCGGCGGTCGGGCTGACCGGCCGGCGGGGTCCGGCCGGCTGGCGGGGTCGGTCCGGCCGGCTGGCGGGGTCGGTCCGGCCGGCTGGCGGGTCGGTCCGGCCGGCCGGTGGGGTCGGGACGGCCGGCCGGTGGGGTCGGGCGGCACCGCCGGCCGGGTCTCCCAGCTCAGCAAGTTCTCAGCAACCGTGCCTACATTGCTCAGTACGTCACCACCAGCGAGGTGATCGGGTGGGGAACCTGCTTGGCGACGCCGACGTCTGGGACGACACGCCGGCGCCGCCGCGGCCGCTGCGCCGTGGGCTCGTCCTGGCCGTTGCCGGGCTGCTGGCCGGTCTCGCGATCGGCTGGGCGGTGGCGCCCCGCCCAGCCCCGCCGGCCCCGGTCGTGTCGCTGCCGCCGACCCCGGCCGCCGACGCCGAAGGGTCCGTGCTGCCCCACGGTGGCGAGGTGATGCAGCAGGCCGCGCTCGCCGGCCCGATGGTGGTGGCCGGGCTGGGCCGGGTGGACGAGGTCAAGCTGGACGGCACCGGGCGCCGCGCGCTCAGCTCCGAGTTCGCCCCGGTGGCCGTGCTTCCGGCCCGGGGCGGGACGCCGGCGGTCGCGCTCGGCGGCAACGCGGTGCTGACCATCGACCGGAACGGCACGGCCGCCGCGCTGACCAAGGTCGACTTCCGGGCCGGCGGCATCGCCGGCCCGGGCGACCGGGTGCTCGCCTGTGGCCGGCGCCCCCTGCCCGACCAGGAGCGCCGGGCCGCACGGGCGGCCGGCAGGGACGAGACCGCGGCCGCTCCTGCCCTGCTGCTGCCCGTCAAGGGCGGCAAGGCCGTCGAGGTGGGCCTCGGCTGTCCGGTGAGCTGGGCGGCTGGCACCCCCGTGGTAGCCGGGGCGGGCGGGCCGCAGGTGCCCTACCGGCGCACCACGCGGGGAAGCTCGGTGCTGGTCGGCCGTGCGGGCGGACCGCTCCGCACCCTCCTGGACCGCCGCCGGCTCGAGTCGGCCACCGGCCGGGGCGCCTCCGTCGGGGCCGTGGCCGTGAGCCCCGACGGCAAGACGGTCGCGGTGGCCGCCGGCGCCCCTGGAGGGCGCTGGGCCCTGCTGCTCGTGCCGGTCGCCACCGGCCCGGTCAAGCGGGTCGAGCTCGTGCCCGGGTACGAGACGGTCTGGCTCTCCTGGATCGGCCAGGACCCCCAGGAGCGCCGCCTCGCCATGGTCGCCGTGGACCGCCGCGGCGGTCTGGGCGAGGCGAGCCTGGCCTCGCGGAGGGGCGGCGGGTACGTGCTCGGCTGGGACGAGCGCACCGGCGTGGCCGCCACGATCCTGGCCGGGCCGGCCATGGAACGCGCCGACGGCTTCGCGTTCTCGCCCGACGGGCAGTTCCTCGCGGTCTCGTCACCGGGCGGCTGGACCCTGCTGCGGACCGCGGAGCCGTCGGAGCGAAGCACCGTGCCGGTCACCGGCACGCTGCTCGCCTGGCCAGGGACGGCCCCATGACCAGCGTCCGGACGCGGTTCCGCCCGGGCCGGCAGCGGGAGCGCGCAGCGCCCGCGGGCGTGCCCGGCGGGCACCGGGCCGCGGTGGTGGTCCCGGTCGTCCTGCTGCTCCTGGGGCTCGCGGCCGGGGGCGTCACCGGGTGGCGGTCGGTCACCGGCCGGACGGTCCGAGCCCCCACTCCGCCCGCGCCGCCGCCGCTCGCGGTCAGCGGCGCCGAAGGACCGATCGAGCAGCTCAGGGGACTCGGCGAGCTAGCCTGGATGGACGACGGGGGCGTGGTGCGGGCGGTCACGTCGGACGGCCGGGCCCAGCGCACCCTCGGGCGGGCCGACCAGCTCACCGCCGACCCGGAGACCAACCCGAGCTCCGCCAGCGGCCAGGGCCGGGCCATGATGAGCCCGGACGGCGCCATCGTCTACGGCTACCTCGCCGACGGGAGCCCCGTGGCCGTGCGCCTGGTCGAGGGCCAGGTGCGCCGGCTGTCCCCACCCGGCACGGTCGCCGCCGCGCCGACCCGCCAGTCGGCCGATGGCGCCATGGTCGCGGTCTGCGCCGGCGAGCCAGGCAGCGGGCCGGGCCGGGTCGAGCGTGCAACCGGGGAGGCTGCACGCTCGACCGGGCCCGGCCCCACCGGGGGCGGGGAGACCACCCTGCTCGACCCGGGCGGGCGCCAGCTCGCCAGCCTGCCCGACTGCGCCCTCGACCTGGCCAGGGACGGCCAGGCGGCACTGGTGCCAGAGGCCGGCGGCGCGGACCGCGGGCTGCGGCTCTGGCACCGCTCGGGCGGGTACCGGAACGTCCTCGGCGCCGACGCGGTGGCCGCCGCCGCCCGCACGGTGGAGTTCGACGCCGACCCCGGCGACTTCGCCGTCGGCAACGCCTGGCTCTCGCCAGACGGCAGGCAGGCCCTGGTCAGCATCCACCCCAAGATGCACCGGCAGTCGCAGGACGTCTTCTGGCGCCAGGGAGCAGCTCTGCTGCTGGTCGACCTCAGCAGCCGACGGTGGCAGGCGATCCCGGTCGAGCTGCCCGGCGCGTACCCGGTCGTCTGGGGACCGGCGGGCGGGTACGCCTACGCGCAGACCTTCGAGACCGGGACGTTCCGGGTGACCGGGCGCCCGACGGTCTCCTACGTCCCCGCCAAGGGGCGGCCGGTGCTGCTCGAGGCGGGGCGCAGGCACGACAACCTCCGCATCGAGTTCAGCCCTGACGGCGACTGGCTGCTGTTCCCGGACAGCGGCAACTGGACCTTCGTCCGGGTCGACGACCCGTCGACCCGGGTCAGCTATGCGGCGCCCGGCGACTTCGTCGGCTGGCTCCCCGGCAAGGGAAGCCGATGATGCGGGAGGGGCGCCGGTGATCAGTCTCCGCCTCGCCCTCCGGGGGCTGGCGGCCCGGGTCGGGCTCACCGTGTCGCTGCTCGCGGTGACGTCGTTCGCCGTCGCGGTGGCCAGCGCCGGCGCCATGTACCTGCGGGCGGCGGGCGAGTCGGTGCTGCAGGACGCGCTCCGCTCCGCGCCGCCGTCCGCGTCGGGGGTCGCGGTTGCCCAGCGGGTCGCCGGCAGGCGGGAGGTGCGCGGGCTCGACCGCACCGTCCGGGCCGCGATGCCCGCCCTTCCGGCCCTGGAGCCGCCGGTGACCGGCTTCGACACGACCGAGCCGACCGCGCTCGCCCGGCCCGGCGCGGACGTGCCAGGCGAGGAGCGGCCAACGGCCAAGCTGGCCAGCCGGTCCGGGCTCTGCCAGCACCTGGTCGTGCTGCGGGGCCGCTGCCCGGGCCCGACGGCGCTGGACGCCCCGGCAGAGGCGGCCATCTCCGACCGGGCCGCGGCCAAGCTCCACATGGGCGTGGGGGACCGGCTCGACGCAGGCCTGGTCCTCGGGGCCAACGGCGTCGCCAGGGAGGCCAAGGTGGTCGCCGTGTACCGGCCCACCCAGGAGGATCCCTGGTGGTGGGGGCACGACCTGTTCTACAACCCGGCCAAGGACACCGAGGTACGGGACGCCCCCCTGGACGCGGTCCTGCTCGACGACAGCGCCATGCAGGCCGTGGTCGGCGGTGCCGCCGACGTGACGGCCAGGTGGGACTTCCCGCTGGAGGCGCGCCGGGTGCGGCTCCGCGACGCCCCGGGCCTGGCCCTGGCCGTGGGCGACTTCCGCGGCAAGCTCGCCGAGGCCTACCCGCAGGCGGCCCTCCAGACCGGCCTGCCCTCCCTGGTCGAGCGGGCCGAGGAGGGCCGGCAGGCCCTGACCGTGCCCGTGCTCCTGGCCACCGTCCAGCTCGTCGCGCTCGGGCTGCTGATCCTCGTCGTGGTCGCCGCCATGGCCGCCGAGGCGCGCGCCGGGGAGGTCGCCCTGGCCAAGGTCAGGGGCGCCACCACCGGGCAGGCGTTCGGCCTGGCCACCCTGGAGCTCGCCCTGGTCGCGGTCGCCGCCGTCCCGGGCGGCCTCGCCCTCGGCTGGCTCGGGACCGGCCTGATCGCCAGGGCCCAGCTCGTGCCCGGCGTGCCCGTGGTCGTCACCCCCCTGGCGGTCGCGGCCGCCCTGGCCGCGGGGGCCGTTGCCCTGGCCGCGGCGGCCGCGGCCGGCCTCGGGGCCGTGCGCCGGCGGGTACTGGACCAGTGGCGGCAGGCCCGCTCGGACCGGGTCGGGCGGCGCTCGCTCCTGGTCGAGGTCGTGCTCCTCGCGGTCGCGGCCGCTGCCCTGGCCAACCTGCGCACCGGCGGGGCCCGCCCGGCAGGCACCTACGACCCGCTCGCCGTGCTCGCCCCCGCGCTGGTGGTCCTGGCCGGGGCGCTGGTGGCCGGCCGGGTGCTGCCATTCGTGGCGTCGGTCCTGGTCCGCGTCACCGCCCGCTCCCGGCGGCTGGCCCCGTTCATCGGCGCCCGCCAGGTCGCGCGGCGGGGCGGAGCCGCCCTGCGGGTGGTGGTGGCCCTGGCCGCCGCCTTCGGCCTGGTCGCGTTCGCGGTCACCGTCCGCCAGGACATGTCCCGCAACCGGCACGACCGGGCCATGACCGAGACGGGGGCGGCCCGCCGCGCCGACGTCGGCTTCCCGGCCGGCAGCCTCGGACCGGAGCAGGTGCGGGCGGCCGACCCCTCGGGCCGGACCGCGATGGCCGCGTTCCGGTACACCGGCTCGCTTGCGTCCTCCGGCCGGGAGGCGACCGTGCTCGGGGTGCAGGCCGACCGCTACCAGGGGATCGGCTTCTGGCGGGGGGACTTCGCCGCCGAGCGGCTGGGCCGCCTGCTCGCGCCCTTGCGCCGGACGCCCATTCCCCCGCTCGAGCTCGGCCCGGCCACCGGCCTCGAGGTCGACCTCGGCGTGGACGACCTGCGCGCGGCCGGGCCGGTCACCCTGGTCGCCGACGTCCGCGGGGCCGACGGCAGCGGGGGCCCGGTGCTGCTCGGTCGGCTCCAGGACGGCCCCATCCGTCCTTACCGGGCCGGGCTCGACCCGGCCGTGCTCAGGAGCGACGGGCCCTACCAGCTCCGCCGCCTCTACCTCGACCGCGGCGTGGGCCGGTTCTTCTCGGTGAGCGCGACCTTCCGGTTCGACTCGGTCCGCGTGCAGCAGGCCGGGGTGTGGCGGGTGGTCGAGAGCTTCGACGACCCGGCGCGCTGGAACCCCGTGAACGACGGCGACTACACCCCAGCCGACGAGCTGGGCAGCGACGCCGGCGACGAGGGCAGGGCGACCACGGTCAAGGTGGAGGCGCCGTCGTTCGCGACCGGCATCGGGCTCGTCCACGCGTCGGTGCCGAGGGCGGTGCCTGCGGTGGTCACCCCCGGGTTCCTGAGCGCCGAGTCGGCCCGGGTCGGCCAGGTCGTGCGGGTGGGGTCGCCGACCGAGGGCGACATCGCGCTCCGGGTGACCGGCGTGGCCGAGGTGCTGCCGGGCACCGGCGGGGCCGAGGTCGCCGCCCTGGTCGACCTGGACGGGCTGCTCGCCCAGGCCCTGCGCAACCCCAACGCCCAGGTGTCCGCCAACCAGGTCTGGACCAGCGGTGGCCGGGCCGCCGACGGCGTGCTGGACCGGCTGCGGGCCAGGGGGGTCGAGGTGGAGGCGGTCACCGCCGCCGCCGACCGGGAGCGGGCGCTCGCCCGCGAGGCACCCTCCCTGGCGCTGCTGCTGCTGATGGTGGGCGCCGCGGCCGGGGCGGTGCTGGCCACCGGCGGGGTCATGCTCCACCTGTACCTCACCGGCCGGCGGCGCGGCTTCGAGCTGGCCGTGCTCGACGCGCTCGGTGCCCGCCGCCGCGACCTGTGGGCGCCGGTCGCGGTCGAGCAAGGGTCGCTCGTCGGCTACGGCGTGCTGGTCGGCGGGGCCGTCGGCCTGGCAGCGGCACTGGTCGCGCTGCCGGCCATCCCGCAGTTCCTCGACCGCCCTGAGGTGCCACCGCCGATCTACACCCCGGACTGGCTCGCGCTCGGGGGCGCCCTGGGTCTCGCGCTCGTGGTCGTCGCCCTCGGCCTCGCCGCGGTCGTGGCCGGCCTGGTCCGCAAGGCCCGCCCCGAGCTGCTCCGGGAGGAGGAAGCGTGATGCGGGCGGGCGCATGCGGGGCCGTGCGCGTGGGGAGGGGGCGCCAGTTGCGTGCGGGCGCACCCGAGACCGTGCGCGAAGGGAGGGGGCGCCAGTGAGCGTCGCCCTGGAGCGTGTGGCTGGTGGCGTGCTGGAGGAGCGCCGGGCCCGGGCGGGGGAGCGGCTGGCAACCTGCGAGCAGCTGTTCCACATCTACCGGCTGGCCGGACAGGAGGTGGTCTCGCTGCAAGGGGTCGACCTGGCGGTCGACCGGGGCGAGATGCTGGCCCTGCTCGGGCCGTCGGGGTCGGGGAAGTCCACCCTGCTCTCGATCCTCGGCGGCCTGGAACGGCCGTCGGCCGGCCGGGTGCTGGTCGAGAGCCAGGATCTCGCCAAGCTACCCGAGACCGCGCTGACCGCCTTCCGCCGCCGCCGGGTCGGCTTCGTCTGGCAGGTGCCTGCCCGCAACCTGTTGCCGCACGCGTCGGCCGCGGAGAACCTCGAGCTGCCCATGACCCTGGCCCGGCTTCCGGCCGCCCGGCGCCGGCGCCGGGCCCAGGTGCTGCTCGGCGCGGTCGACCTCGACGGCGTGGGCGGCAAGCAGGTCCGAGCCCTGTCCGGCGGCGAGCAGCAGCGCCTGGCCGTGGCCGTCGCCCTGGCCAACAACCCGCCCCTCCTGCTCGCCGACGAGCCGACGAGCCAGCTCGACCGCGCCAACGTCGCCCGGGTGGTGGAGATCCTCCACACGGCCAGGGAGGAGCTCGGCACCACCGTCGTGGTGGTCACCCACGACCCCGAGGTCGCGGACAGGATGGACCGGACCGTCACGATCCGCGACGGGCGGGTCGGCGCCGAGGGCCGGGCCGGGGTGGAGCACGCGGTGGTCGGGCCGACCGGCTCCCTCCACCTGCCCGCGCACGCGCTCGAGGTGCTCCCCCCCGGTGCCCGGGCCGTGGTCGAGGTCGAGGGCGACCGGGTCGTGCTCCGGCCGGTCGACGCCGGCCCGGCCGGCGGGGCAGGCGGGCAGGCCGCCCCGGGCCATGACGTGGACAAGGAGCGCCGGTGACCACGGCGGGCGCAACCCCAGAGGGCATGCGGGCCGGAGGGGCGCCAACTCCCGGGCGGGCCGGGGACGGGGGTCCCAATCGACCAGGACGCGGCAGATGGGCCTGGCGGTGACCGGGCAGGCCGGGGACCGGCGCCCGCTGCTCGCCACCGAGGCGGTGGTCGCCGTCCGCGGCGGGCGCAACGTCGTGGACGGGGTGTCGCTGACGGCCACCGCCGGCCAGGTGCTCGGCGTGGTCGGTCCGTCCGGCTCGGGCAAGTCGACCCTGCTCATCCTGCTCGCCGGCCTCGAGCTGCCCGACGCCGGTGTCGTCCGCTTCGAGGGACGCGACCTGGCCCGGCTCGGCGAGGCGGGGCGGCGGGCGCTGCGCCGCGACCGGATCGCGGTCGTCTTCCAGGGCTACGGGCTGCTGGCGCTGCTCACCGCCCGCGAGAACGTGGAGCTTCCCCACCGGGTGGCCAGGCGCGACCCGGCCGCAGCGGCCGCCGCCGCCGAGCAGTGGCTCGGCCTCCTCGGGCTGGCCGGCCGGGCCGACCACCGCACCGACGAGCTGTCAGGCGGCGAGCAGCAGCGGGTCGCCCTGGCCCGCGCGCTCGCCTCGGGCGCGGACGTCCTGCTCGTGGACGAGCCCACCGCCGAGCTCGACGAGGACAACCGCGGCCGGGTCGTCGGCCTGCTGCGCGACGCCGCCGACCGGGGCGCCTGCGTGGTCGTGGCAACCCACGACCCGGAGGTGGTCGAGTGCTGCGACGAGGTGGTCCGCCTGGTCGACGGCCGCGCGACCCGCGCCGACCCGCACGCCCTGGCCGGCCCTTGAGGATGCTGGGCTTGCCGGCTCAGGGAAGGAACTGCTGCTCGACCCGCTGGGCCCGGCCGCCCCGCACCGTGACCCAGAACAGGGGGTTTTCCGGGTTCGGGAAGTACGAAGCGAGCTCGGTCAGGTCGAGGGGGACGTTCTGGGTCGCGGACCCGGTCTCCTCGGCGGTCAGGGTGTTGACCGTGATACGGGCGTTCGGGGCCACCGGGACGGTCCGCTTCCTCGGGTTCTGGTTGCGGATGTAGTAGTCGTTCGGGGGCGGGGACTCCTTGCCGTCCTCGGCCGCCGCTTTGGCGGCGGCCGCCCCGGTGAGGAACTGCACCACGTCCACGACCATCGTCCGCTTGCCGTCGTCGACCGACACGATGAAGACCGCGTGGCGTCCGTCGGACAGGACCGCGGCCTCGCGCGCCCGCGCCCCGGTGGTGGCCGTCGCCCCGGTGCCGGCGGTCGCCCCGGGACCGGCGGTCGCCCGGGTGCTGGCCGTCGCCCCGGTGGTAGCCACCGTCCCTGGGGACGCCTCCTTCGACCCGGAGCATCCGGTCGCGCCCACGCCGAGCACGGCCAGCAGGACGACGGCACCCAGGGCGGCAGGGCCGGAGGAACGCTTCACGGTCATCTCCTCGCGGTCGGGTGGCGGCACTCGGGCGGCGAGGCGCTCGCCTGGGATACTGAACCCGAAATCGCCACGTTCCTCCAGTCGCCACCAGATGACCGTTCCAAGCCCGGACCGGGTTCGGCGGCTGCTCGAACCCGGTCCGGAGGACCCTGGAGCGCCCGTGCCCACCCTGGCGAGGGGTGGGCACGGGTGTCGGCGTCCTGCCCGGCGGGGCGGGTTCAGGCCGAGCCGACGTCCTGCCGGGCGGGGCGGGGTCCAGCCGAGCCGACGTCCTGCCGGACGGTCTGGTCCAGACCGAGCCGGCGGGGTGGGTTCAGGCCGAGTCGGTGTCCTGCCGGGTGGGGTGGGTTCAGGCCGAGCCGACGTCCTGGGACTCGGCGTCGCCGAAGGTGACGTTGACGGTCAGCTCCTCGGTGCCGCGGACGACCAACAGGGCCAGGGTCGCGTCGTCGGCCAGCCCGTCGAGCACGTCGTGCAGCTCGTCGGCGTCGGCCAGCTCGCGGCCGCCCGCCGCCACGATCAGGTCGCCGGTGCGGATGCCGGCCCGGCCGGCCGGGCCGCTCTCGTCGACCGCGCGGACCAGGAGGCCGTCCCGCTCGGGCAGGCCGACCGCACGCCGGAGCTGCCTCGCGACCCGGACCGGGGCCAGGCCGACGCCCAGGCGCGGCCGGGACGGCGCCTCGCCCCTGGCGAGTGCGTCGAGCCGCCCGCGCAGGTCCGCGTCGGCCGGGAGGGCCAGGTAGAAGCCGTCGCCGAGGCGGTTGGTGTTGAGGCCGAGCAGCCGCCCGGCCGCGTTGACCACCGGGCCGCCGGAGGAGCCCCTGCCCATCGGGGCGGTGTGCTCGAGGCTGCCGGTGATGCGGCGGCCGCGCGGGCCGCGGAACGCCCGGTTCACCGCCGAGACCAGCCCGAACGTGATCCGCAGGCGGCCGCCCGGGTTGGCCAGGCCGAGTACGGCCGTGCCGATCCGGGCCGCCTCCCCCTCGCCGGCCCAGGCGACCGGCGCGGCACCCTGGGTGTCGACCGAGACGACGGCGAGGTCGGCGTCGACGTCGACTCCTTGGACCCGCCCGACCGCGCTGCGGCCGTCGGCGAAGACCACGGTCGTCTCCTCGCCGCGGATGTTGTGGGCGTTGGTCGCCACCGAGCCCTCGGCCACGACCACGCCCGAGCCGCGGCCGGGACCGCGACCGATGCCGACAACCGAGCCGCCCACCTGCTGCGCCACCCTGCCGACGGCCTGCTCCAGCTCTTCGAGCATGTCCAGCTCCCTTCACCTGAAGTCACTAGTGGATTGCAAGTTACTAGCTGCAAGCGAGGAGTGCAAGAGGTAGGCCACGGCCCGTACGATGGCCCCATGCCGCGGACCCAAGAGCCTTCGCCCCTGGACGAGGCGGTCGCCCGGGTGGGCGACCGCTGGACGCTGCTGATCGTGCAGGCGCTGCTGGGTGGGACCCGGCGCTTCAACGACCTGCAGGAGGAGCTCCCAGGCATCGCCCCGAACGTGCTGTCGCAGCGGCTGAAGCATCTCGAGCGCGAGGCGGTCGTGGTGAGCCGGCTCTATTCCAGGCGGCCGCCCCGGTTCGCCTACGAACTCAGCGCGTCCGGGCTCGAGCTGGCCGGCGCCCTGCGCCTGCTCGCCCAATGGGGCGCCCAGCGAGCCGGGGACGGCGAGGCGCTCCGCCACGCGGAGTGCGGCACGGCGATGGAGGCACGCTGGTACTGCCCCACCTGCGCCCGCATGGTCGCCGACCACGAGGCGGATGACCTGCACTACGTCTAGCCGCCGGATTCTGCCCGGAAGTTGGTATTTCTCACCTTTACGCCTGCGTTGCGAACACCCTCGTTTCCACGACGTTGCTGGCTGTTCACCTGGATGCGTAGAAAAATTAGGACTTGCGACCAGACGGCACGTCACATAGGTTTTGACGGGCACCGGTCGGTTCTGCCGGTCCGGTGGGGTGTCACGCCGGTCCTTGACGCCTTGACACCGCCGCGAACAGACCTTCTTGGGGGAGGAGGAGGGTTCAGCCTCGAAGCTGTGGCGTGCTCGCACGCCATGGTGACGACGGGCGGAGGTGCGACAGGGGGGGCTTCACGCTGGACATCGCGACGTACGGTCATGGCTTGGCGGCTGCGTGCAGGCAGCCCGAGCCGGCACACGACCGCTTCGCCGTCGCCCGCCGACCGGCCACTGGCCGCTTCGGGCTGGGCGAGACCAGAGGTGGATCGTCCAACCCGTTGACGAGTCCGCGCGCCCCGCCTGGCGCCTGGCGCTGTCAGGCCGCCTTGTGCCTGGCGCTGTTGGCAGGAGCACCGGTCCATCGAGGGGGATGATCATCATGAAGCGGACAGCCAGCCGTGGCTCGTAGGCACCTCCAGACCGCCGCGACCCACGCCCAGACCACCGCCGCCAACGGGTCCCACGAGCCGCCCCGGTCGGGTGCGCCCGTCGCCAGCGAGGACCTCACGCTCGTCTGGGCCGGCGAGACCGCCCCGGGGGAGCCGAGGGGAGCGGCGGCACTGTCCCTCGCCCGCGACAGCGGGACGCTCCGCCGTTACCGGCGGATCAGCCTCGGCCTGGCCGTCTCCGACGCGCTCTGCGTGGTGGCCGCGCTGGTGGTGTCGTACTACCTCCGCTACCCGTGGCCGGTGCGGCCCATGCCGGCTGGGGAGACCGCCGTCGTGGTGCTCGCCCCGCTCCTCTGGGTCGGGGTCTTCCACGCCTTCGACCTGTACCGGCCCCAGCACCTCTCCGGCCACGAGGAGCTCCGCCGCACCATCGGCGCCACCAGCCTCGGGATCGTCCTGCTGGTGATGGCGAGCTACTGGTCGAAGTCGTCGTTCTCCCGCTCCTGGGTGGCGCTGGCCTGGGTGCTCGCGCTCGCCCTCGAGCTCGTGGTGCGGCGTGGCTGGCGGGCGTACCTGTGGCACCAGCGGCGGGCCGGCCGCCTCCGCTTCCGCACGCTGGTCGTCGGGGGCACCCCGGAGGCGGGACGCCTGGTGGAGATCCTGCGTGACCCGGAGTCCGGCTACACGCCGCTCGGCTACGTGCTGGCCTCCGCCCCGACGCTCTCGGCCAACTCCCTGCCCGTGCTCGGCGAGATCGGCGACCTCCGCCTGCTGATCCGCGAGCACGCCGCGGACTGCCTGTTCGTCGCCTCGACCGCCGTCACCGTCGACGACATGTCCCGGGTCGCCCAGGCCGCGCGCCTGGAGGGCGTCGAGGTGCGGGTCTCGTCGAACCTGCCCCAGACTCTCACCTCGCGGCTGTCGCTGCAGACGGTCGGCCCGGCCGTGGCGCTCGCGATGCGGCCCGTCCTGCTCAGCGGCCGGCAGGCCGCGATGAAGCGCGCTTTCGACATCCTCGCTGCGTCGGCCGCGCTGGTGGTGAGCTTCCCCCTGTGGGGGCTGATCGCCGCCGCGATCCGCCTCACCTCGCGCGGCCCGGTCCTCTTCCACCAGGAACGGGTGACCAAGGGGGGCCGCGTCTTCCTGATGCACAAGTTCCGCTCCATGCGGACCGGCGTGGACGTCGACGCCGACACCACCAAGCCGTTCTTCAAGCTCGACGCCGACCCGCGGCTCACCAGGGTCGGGGCGTTCATCCGCCGCGCCAGCCTCGACGAGCTACCCCAGTTCTGGAACGTCCTCAAGGGCGAGATGAGCATCGTCGGGCCCCGGCCGCTCCCGGCCGACCAGGTGGCCGCCAACCTCGAGCTGCTCAGCCCCCGCCAGGAGGTGCCGGCCGGGGTGACCGGCTGGTGGCAGATCAAGGGCCGCAGCCGGGTGACCCCGGAGGAGGCCCTGCGGCTGGACCTGTTCTACATCGAGAACTGGTCCCTCACGCTGGACCTCTACATCCTGGTCAAGACCTTCAGCGCGGTCCTGGGCCGCAGTGGTGCCTTTTGACCAGGTTCGGAGCGCTGCCATGTGCGGGATAGCGGGGGTCTACAACGTGCCCGCCACGGCCGGGCAGCTGGCCGCGATGTCACGGGCGATCGCGCACCGGGGGCCGGACGCCGAGGGCTCCTGGACCCACGACGAGGACGGCCGTCACGTCTGGCTCGGTCACCGGCGCCTGTCCATCATCGACCTGTCCGAGGCGGCCAACCAGCCGTTCGCCAAGGACGGGCTCGTCCTGGTGTTCAACGGCGAGATCTACAACTACCAGGCGCTTCGGCGCGAGCTGGCGGCGGCCGGTGCCCGTTTCCGGACCAGCTCGGACACCGAGGTGCTGCTCGAGGCGTGGCGGCACTGGGGCCCGGGCTGCCTCGACCGCGTCCGTGGCATGTTCGCGTTCGCGCTCTACGACGAGCGGACCGGCGCGCTCGTCCTCGCCCGCGACCACTTCGGCATCAAGCCCCTGTTCTACGCGCTGCTGGACTCAGGGGTCGCGTTCGGCTCGGAGCTGAAGGCCCTGCGGCCGGTCCTGGGCGAGCGCCCCGAGGTCGACCCGTGCGCGCTCGTCGCCTCGCTGATGTACTACTGGGTACCGGAGGAGCACTGCGTCTACCGGGGCGTTGCCAAGCTCCCTCCCGGCTCCTGGCTCGAGGTGGCCCCGGACGGGTCGCACCGCCTGCGGCGCTACTGGGACCCGCGCACGGCGCTGACCGCGCCGCCCGAGCGCGAGGTCGACGTCCACGCGCTGCGGACCGTGCTCGAGGAGTCGGTCGCCGCCCACCTGGTCGCCGACGTGCCGATCTCGACGTTCCTGTCGGGCGGGCTCGACTCGAGCCTGCTCACTGTGCTCGCGGCGCGCCACAACCGCGACATCGACAGCTACACGATCTCGTTCCGGGCCGAGGACCAGCGCTTCGAGGCGATGCCCGACGACCTCGCCTATGCCCGCAAGCTGGCCGGCAGGCACGGCATCCGGCTCCACGAGGTCGAGCTGGCGCCCGACGTCGCCGACCTGCTCCCCCGGATGGTGCACACCCTCGACGAGCCGATCGGCGACGCCGCCGCGATCAACGCCTTCCTGATCTGCCAGGCCGCCCGGGAGGCCGGGGTCAAGGTGCTGCTCTCCGGCATGGGCGCCGACGAGCTGTTCGGCGGCTACCGCAAGCACTACGCGGGCCTGCTCGCCTCCAGGTACCGCCGCCTGCCCGGGATCCTGCGCAACGGGCTGATCGAACCGGTCGTGCACCGGCTCCCGGTGGCCAGCCGGCGGCGCGGCTACCGCTCCGTGCGCTTCGCCAAGCGGTTCGTGGCGTTCGCCGGCCTCCCCGAGGAGGCCGCGTTCCGGCGCAGCTACACCCATTACGACGTGGCCGAGTTCCACGAGCTGCTCGACCCCGAGCTGTGGCCCCACGTGGACCGGCTCGTGGCCGAGCACGCGGCCGTCTATGCCGAAGGTCCCGACCACGACCAGGTCAACCGCATGTGCTACACCGACACCCGGATGTTCCTGCCCGGCCTGAACCTGGCCTACACCGACCGGGTCAGCATGGCGGTCTCGACCGAGGTGCGAGTGCCCTACGTCGACAAGGACGTGGTCGCCGCGGCGTTCGCGATCCCGGGAGCGGCCAAGATCGTCCGCACCGAGCGCAAGGCCATCCTCAAGCAGGCCGCCGAGCCCTGGCTGCCCCGCGAGATCGTCTACCGTCCCAAGGGCCTGTTCAGCGCGCCGCTGCGGGCCTGGATCCGCCGCGACCTGCAGGACATGGTCGAGGACCTGGTGGCCGGCGGGAACCTGGTCACCTCCGGGATGCTCGACAAGACCGCCGTGCGCGCCCTGATCGACGACGACCGCTCGGGCGTCGCGGACCGGTCCAAGGAGATCTGGCAGCTCCTGACCCTCGAGCTCTGGCACCGCCAGCAGTCCCAGTGACCCGTCCCGTCCCAGGGCGACCGACCGTGAGCAGTGGTGGCGCATGAAGCAGATCGTGCAGAACTACAAGTCGGGCGAGCTGTCGCTGGTGGACGTGCCCGCGCCCACCTGCCGGCCGGGAGGCGTGCTGGTCCGCTCGCAGTACTCCCTCATCTCCGTGGGCACCGAGATGATGAAGATCAGCGAGAGCAAGCTGTCGCTGGTCGGCAAGGCCCGGGCCAGGCCCGACCAGGTCAGGAAGGTCGTGCAGGCGGTCTCCCAGCAGGGGCTGGCCGCCACCTACCGGAAGGTCACCACCCAGCTCGACGCCTGGACGCCGCTCGGCTACTCGCTCTGCGGCGAGGTCGTCGAGGTCGGCGCCGGGGTCGAGGGGCTCTCGGTCGGCCAGCTGGTCGCCTGCGCCGGCAACCTCTACGCGCTGCACGCCGAGTACAACTGGGTCCCGCGCAACCTCTGCGTGGCCGTGCCCGACGGGGTCAAGGGCGAGCACGCCGCGTTCACCACCGTCGGCGCCATCGCCATGCAGGGCTACCGGCAGTCCGAGGCCGGGCTGGGCGAGACCGCGCTGGTTGTCGGCCTCGGGCTGGTCGGCCAGCTGCTGGTGCAGATCCTCCGGGCCGCCGGCGTCGGCGTGCTCGGGCTCGACCCGTCGGTGGAGCGCTGCCGGCTGGCCGAGCGGATGGGCGTCACCGCCTGCGGCGCCCCCGAGGGCGCCTCGCTCCAGGCGGTGGTGGCGAAGCTGGCCGAGCTGACCGACGGGGCCGGCGCCGACCACGTCTTCCTCACCGCCGGGGGCGACACCAACCAGCCCGTCGAGCTGGCCGCCGAGCTGGCCAGGGACCGCGCCCGGGTGGTGGACATCGGCAGGTGCCGGCTCGACCTGCCCTGGAAGGACTACTACGAGAAGGAGCTGGACGTCCGCTTCTCGCGCTCCTACGGGCCCGGCCGCTACGACCCGGTCTACGAGGAGCAGGGCGTCGACTACCCGATCGGCTACGTGAGGTGGACCGAGCGGCGCAACCTGGCCTGCTTCCTCGACCTGCTCGACGGCGGCCGGGTCGACCTCGGGCCGCTGGTGTCGGCGGTGCTGCCGTTCACCGACGCGGTCGGCGCCTACGAGCGCATCCTGGCCGGCGAGCAGCGCGGCGTCGGCATCCTGTTCCAGTACCCGGCCGACGCACCCCTGGCGCACCGGCTGGAGGGGAGGGCCGCGTTGCCGCAGCCCCGCGCCCGGGTCGACCAGGCACCCGCCCAGCCGGAGGTGCGGCTCGG
Source organism: Actinomycetes bacterium (assembly GCA_036000965.1). Classification (NCBI taxonomy): domain Bacteria; kingdom Bacillati; phylum Actinomycetota; class Actinomycetes; species Actinomycetes bacterium. Next base: position 39,228 of record DASYUT010000288.1, on the reverse strand, counting down.
CGTGGTCGGGGCGGGCAGCTACGCCACCTCGATGCTGCTGCCGCACCTGCGGGGGCGCGACGACGTCCGGCTGGTCGAGGTGGCCACGGCCACGGCCCTGTCGGCGGCCAACGCCAGGCGCCGCTTCGGCTTCGAGCGGGTCTCCACCGACTACCAGGGCCTGCTGGCCGCCGCCGACGTCACCGCAGTGCTCATCGCCACCCGCCACCACGCCCACGCCCGGATGGTCTGCGAGGCGCTGCGGGCCGGCAAGGCGGTGTTCGTCGAGAAGCCCCTGGCGGTCACGCCCGAGCAGCTCGACGAGATCCTGGCCGTGGTCGCCGAGACCGGCAACGACCGGCTGACGGTCGGGTTCAACCGCCGCTTCGCGCCGCTGCTCACCCAGCTCAAGCAGTCCTGGGGGGCGCGTACCGGACCGGTCCACCTCCGCTACGACGTGAACGCCGGGCCGCTCGCCGCCGGGAGCTGGTACGCCCGCCCCGAGGAGGGCGCCCGCCTGGTCGGCGAGGGCTGCCACTTCGTCGACACCGCGTCGTGGTGGATCGGCAGCGAGCCGGTCGAGGTGTTCGCGGCCAGCACCCCGGGCGACCCCGACGACACCGTGAGCACGATCAGGTACGCCGACGGGTCGGTGGCGACGATCTCCTACCTCACCCGGGGCGACGGCCGCTATCCCAAGGAGGTCGTGCAGGTCTTCGGCCAGGGCCAGGTGGCCAAGCTCCACAACTTCCAGCGGTCCGAGCACTGGCGGGGCGGCAAGCGCCAGGCGAAGCGGTCGCGGTCGGGGATCGACAAGGGCCAGCGGCAGGAGATGGACGCCTTCGTCCGCGCCGTGGCCGAGGGCCTGCCCATGCCGATCGAGCTGGCGTCGCTCGTGGCCACCACCCGGACCACCTTCGCGGCCAGCCGCAGCGTGGCCAGTGGCCGCGCCGAGCCGGTGGCGCCGGCGGCCCCGGGCGGCACCGGGGCCGCACCGACGGAGCGGGAAGGCGTCCCGGCCGGATGAACCCCGTGTGGTACGCGCGGCGGCTGGCACGCATGTCGCCCGGGGAGATCGTCGGGCGCGCACGCGACGAGCTGGTGAAGCGGCGCTGGCGCCGGCGCCAGGTGCGCCAGGGCCAGGCCGACCCGCTGCCCGTGCCTGGGGCGGTCCCGCCGTTCGCCACCCCGCTGGTCCCTGCGGCGGCCGAGGGTGTGCCCGCGGGCGCGCGAGTCCGCGTGGTCGAGGCGGCCGGCCAGCTGCTCGCCGGCCGCTGGCCGGTCTTCGACCGGGTCTGGGACGCTGCCGAGGCGGACTGGTTCGCCGACCCGCGCACCGGCCGGCGGGCGCCGAGCGACGCCTACTGCTTCGACGTCGACCACCGCGACGAGGCAGCGGCCGGCAACGTCAAGTACGTGTGGGAGCCGTCCCGCCACCAGCACGTCACGCTGCTCGCTGCCGCCTTCAGGCTGACGGGCGACGAACGCTACGCCCGGGCGGCCGCCAGGCAGCTCCGCTCCTGGTGGGCGGCCAACCCGTTCCTCTCCGGCATCCACTGGACGAGCGCGATCGAGGTCGGGGTGCGGCTCGTCTCCTGGACCTGGGCCAGGCGGCTGCTCGACGGGTGGGACGGTGCCGCCCCGCTGTTCGAGGGCGACCCGGCCTTCCTGCGCCAGCTCCACCACCACCAGCAGTACCTGGCCACGCTGCCGAGCCGCGGCTCGTCGGCCAACAACCACGTGCTCGCCGAGGCGGCCGGGCAGTTCGCGGCGGCCTGCGCCTTCCCCTGGTTCCCGGAGTCGCCCGGCTGGCGCGAGCACGCGGCGGCCACACTGCGCCGGGAGCTGCCCCGCCAGACCTTCCCCGACGGCCTCAACCGGGAGCTGGCAACCGCCTACCACGGGTTCGTGCTCGAGCTGGGCCTGGCCGCCGCGCTCGAAGGCGAGACGGCCGGGCACCCGCTCGGCGGCGAGGTCTGGGACGCCCTGCGGCGCATGGTCGACGCGCTCGCCGCGGTGGTGGACGTGCGCCTGCGCCCGCCCCGCCAGGGCGACGACGACGAGGGATGGGGCCTGCTGCTCGACGCGCCCGGCTTCCAGCGCTGGGCGTCCCTGCTGGCGACCGGGGCGGTCCTGTTCGGCCCGCTGGACTGGTGGCCGCCCGTGCCGCGGGAGGACGCGCGCACGCCCCTGTGGACCGGCCTGGCGCGGGCACCCCTGCCCGTGGGCGGCCCCCGCCCGGGGCGGCGGCCGTCGCTGTTCCCCGACGCGGGCACGACGCTGCTGCGTGACGGGCACGGGCTCGAGGAGATCTGGTGCCGGGTCGACCACGGCCCGCACGGGTACCTCGGCATCGCGGCCCACGCCCACGCCGACGCGCTCGCGGTGGAGCTGCGGGTCGGCGGGGCGGAGGTCCTGGCCGACCCCGGGACCTACTGCTACCACGGCGAGCCAGGGTGGCGCGCGTACTTCCGCTCCACCGCCGGCCACAACACCCTCGAGGTCGGCCAGGCCGACCAGTCGGTCTCGGGCGGCCCGTTCCTGTGGACCCGCCACGCGCGCAGCGAGCTGGAGCACGCCCAGGGGCTCGACGGCGGCCCGGTCGCCGAGGTGCGGGCCGCCCACCACGGCTACGACCGGCTCCGCCCGGCCGCCGTGCACCGTCGCACGATCCGTCTGCTCCGCGAGGAGCGCCGCCTGGTGATCGAAGACCGGCTCGACACCCTGGGCGAGCACGACTGCCGCCTCGCACTCCACCTCGGCCCCGGCGTCGCCTGCACGCTGCGCGGCAGCCTCGCCGAGCTGGCCTGGCCTGCCGGGGACGAGGAAGGGACCGCCACCGTCGCACTCCCGGAAGCACTGGCCTGGGAGCGTCTCGAAGGGCGGACCGACCCGCCCGCCGGCTGGTACTCGCCGGCGTTCGACGTCCGCGTGCCGACCGTGACGCTGCTCGGCGCCGGGCGCAGCGGCCACGGCCGGCCCCTGCTCACCGTCGTGCAGCTCGACCCTGCCCGGCCTCACCAACCATCACACGAGCCATCAGGGGTGCGACGTGCGTCCTTCCAGCAACCCGGCCGTCCGTAGGGGCTCGCCATGAGGATCAGCGTGTTCGGGCTGGGGTACGTCGGCGCGGTGTCGGCCGCCTGCCTGGCCGGCGACGGCCACGACGTCACCGGCGTGGATCCCCAGCCGGTCAAGGTGGGCCTGCTCAACCGGGGGCAGTCCCCGGTCATCGAGGAGGGCCTCACCGAGCTGGTCGGGGCCGGTGTGGCAGCCGGTCGCCTGCGCGCGACCGTCGCCTGCCCCGAGGCGGTGCGCGACACCGAGCTCGGCTTCGTCTGCGTCGGCACGCCGAGCCAGGCCAACGGCAGCCTCGACCTCACCCACCTCCGCCGGGTCGGCCAGGACATCGGCGCCGCCCTGCGCGAGCGGGACGGCTTCTTCGTCGTCGTCCTGCGCTCGACCGTGCTGCCGGGCACGACCCAGGAGGTGCTCGTGCCCATCCTGGAGCGCGCCTCGGGCAAGCGGGCCGGCCGCGACTTCGGGGTCTGCACGAACCCGGAGTTCCTCCGCGAGGGCAGCGCCGTGCACGACTTCCACCATCCCCCGAAGGTGGTGATCGGCGCCTCCGACGAGCGCAGCCGGCGCCTGCTCACCCCCGTCGCCGAGCGGCCCGAGGCGCCCACGATCCAGACCGAGGTGCGGCTCGCGGAGATGGTGAAGTACGCCGACAACGCCTGGCACGCGCTCAAGGTCGCGTTCGCCAACGAGATCGGCAGCCTGGCCAAGGCCCAGGGGCTCGACGGGCGGCGCGTCATGGACGTGTTCTGCGCCGACCAGAAGCTGAACCTGTCGTCGGCGTACCTGAAGCCCGGGTTCGCCTTTGGCGGCTCCTGCCTGCCCAAGGACGTCCGCGCGCTCGCCTACGAGGGCCGCAGCCTCGACCTCGACCTGCCGCTGCTGAACGCGGTCCTGCCCAGCAACCGGCAGCAGCTCGAGCGGGCGTTCCAGCTCGTCGTCGACGCCGACCACCGCAGGATCGGCGTGCTCGGCCTCTCCTTCAAGGCCGGCACCGACGACCTCCGCGAGAGCCCCATGGTCGACCTGGTCGAGCGTCTGCTCGGCAAGGGCTACGACCTCCGGGTCTACGACGGCAACGTCAACCTCGCCAAGCTGGTGGGCGCCAACCGCGACTACATCCTCAACCAGATCCCCCACATCTCGAACCTGATGGTGGCCACGGTCGACGAGCTCCTCGACCACGCCCAGACGGTGGTGGTCGGCACCGCCGACACGGCGTTCCGCGCGGCCCTGGAGCGCGTCCGGGCCGGCCAGCGGGTCGTCGACCTGGTCCGGATCGTCGACGAGCCGGACGGCAGGGATGGCTACGATGGCATCTGCTGGTAGGCCGAAGGCGGGCCGGCCGCGTCGCGCCTGCATCGTGGTGCAGAACCTGCCCGTCCCCTTCGACCGGCGGGTCTGGCTGGAGGCCACCACCCTGGCCCGGGCGGGCTGGCAGGTCAGCGTGATCTGCCCCAAGGCCAAGGGCTTCGACGAGTCGTTCGAGGTGCTCGAGGACGTCCACGTCTACCGCTACCGGCTGCCCGTCGACGCCCAGGGCGCGCTCGGCTTCGTCACCGAGTTCGCCTGGTGCTTCCTGCGCACGGCCATGAAGACGGTACGGGTCGCGCTGCGCGGCCGCGGCTTCGACGTCCTCCACGTCTGCAACCCGCCGGAGACCTACTGGCCGCTCGGCTGGCTCTGGAAGCGCCTCGGCAAGCGGTTCCTGTTCGACCACCACGACCTCTCGCCCGAGATGTACCAGGCGAAGTTCGGGGGCTCGGGCGGCCCCGCCCTCGCCGGGCTCAGGTTCCTCGAGCGGATGACCTTCCGCACGGCCGACCTCGTCATCACCACCAACGAGAGCCACAAGCGGATCGCCGAGGAGCGTGGAGGGGTGGCGCCCGGCGACGTGTACGTCGTGCGCTCCGGCCCCGACCTCGGCCGGCTCACCGTGTTCCCACCCGACCCGGCCTGGCGCAACGGCAAGCGCCACCTGCTCGCCTACCTCGGGGAGATCTGCAAGCAGGACGGCGTCGACCACCTCGTGCGCGCCGTGAAGCTGCTGCGCGACGAGCTCGGCCGCGACGACGTCCACTGTGTGCTGGTCGGGGGCGGCCCGCACCAGCCCGCGATCAAGGCCTACGCGGAGGAGACCGGCGTCGCCGACCTGTGCACGTTCACCGGCCGGGTCAGCGACGAGGAGCTGTGCCGCGTGCTGTCAACCGCCGACCTCGGAGTCGATCCCGACCCCAGGAACGACTGGTCGGACAAGTCGACCATGAACAAGATCATGGAGTACATGTTCTTCGGCCTGCCGGTCGTGGCCTACGACCTGACCGAGACCCGCGTCTCCGCCCGGTCGGCGGCCGTCTACGCCGAGGCCAACTCCGAGCGCGACCTGGCCAAGCAGATCGACGCGCTGCTCGACGACCCGGCCCGCCGGCAGGAGATGGGCGCGGCCGGCCAGCACCGGGTCCGCACCGAGCTGGCCTGGGAGTACTCCGCGCCCGTGCTGCTGGCCGCCTACGACCGCCTGCTGGCTGGCTCCTCGACCACACGGAGGCGGTCGTCGAGCACCCCCCTGAGCGAGCTGGAGGAAGGCCGCGGCCCGGGTGGGTTTGAGGGTCGGGGGCGCTGAGCGGACGGCGACTGTCCTCGCGGAGGTCTCGCGGCCAGGTTGCTCGAAGTGGCAAGTGGTGATAAAAGCCTGCCATATGTGTCGGCCTCTCCCCCAAGACCGACCCCAAGCCTGCTTCCGGCGGCTGTCCCCATGTCCTCGTGCCGCCGGGGCCAGTGAGGATACGCCATGGCCGGACAGTATCGTGGCCGCCACGCCAGCCATCCCGCCTCGACGGTGCGCACAGGGCTGCACGCCCGGCGCCGCGGGCGGCATCGCCGAGCGCACCCGAGCCAGCGCACGCACCTACGGGTCGCCGTGGTCTTGGCGTGCTCGGCTGTCCTGGCCGGTGTGCTCGCGTCGCTTCCGCACGCGACGGCGACCCGTGCGACGTTCCGCTTCACCCCGGCCGCCGACGCCTACGTGAGCCAGGCAAGGCCAGACCGCAACTTCAGCAGCACCCCTGCGTTGCGTACCGACGCCTTCCCGAGGTCTGAGCGCAGCTACCTGCGCTTCGCCGTCGCACAGCTCGCCGGCGCGGTCACCGCAGCCAGGCTGCGGCTCTACGCGGAGACCGCGAGCCGGACCGGCTACGCCGTTCGCACGGTCGCGGGCAAGGACTGGACCGAGGACAAGATCACCTATGCCACTGCACCGACGCCCGGACCGGTTGTGGCCACCTCGGGTCCTGTTGCGCGCGACAGTTGGACGAGCGTCGACGTCACCGCGCTGGTCCACGGCGACGGCGTGATCGACTTCGTGCTGACCGCCGACGACAGGTCCGCCGGCCTGTATGCGAGTCGGGAGACCGGTCTGACCGCCCCCCAGCTGGTCGTGGAGACGGTCGCGGCCACGACCTCGAGTCGGGCCACGACCACGACGGCCGCCACCACGACACTCCCATCGTCACCGACGAGCACGCCGAGAACGACGAGTACACCGACAACGACGAGTACGACGAGTGCGCCGGCACCGATGAGCACCACGAGTGCGCCGGCACCGACGAGCACCACGAGTGCGCCGGCACCGACGAGCACGCTTACGTACGGAACCCCTGAGCGCCCGTTCCCGGCATCCTCGGCCTGGAACCGCGCCATCCCCGCCAATGCCACACTTGCCCCCAACTCGGCCGGCATGATCCAGCGCTTGTCCAGCGGAGGCCACTACAACGTAACCTCTGGAGCCTGGGGACGGTTTGGAGCTCCGGTGTTCTACGCAGATGCCAGCACGCCGCGCTACACCTGGGGTTCACATTGTGGTCCTATCAGCGGCAAGCAGGTACCGATCCCGCCGGGCTCGCATGAGGCCGAGGGACCGGGGGCGAGCTCCGACCACAAGTACATCGTGATCGACGCGAGCACGAAACTCGTCTACGACATCTGGGGGGCCGACGTCGCCGGACTCGACTGCACCAAGTGGGGGTACCAGGGTTACGGGGTCATCGAGTCTTTGACGACTGCCAGTGATGGGGCCCCGGGCATCAATGGCGAAAAAGCACCGACCGGCGCCAGCACCAGCTCTCTTGCCGGGTTGCTCCGTGCCTACGACGCCACGCACCTGGACACCGACGGAACCTATGGTCACGCGCTGCAGGGGTCATCGATGTACGGCGCCAAAGGGCGGTGGGTGAGCCCAGCCACCAGCAGTGACGGTCCTGATACCAGTCCCAGCGCGATACCGCAGGGCTCCCGGCTCCAACTGAATCCTTCCTTCAACTGTGAGGCCATCTCTGTACGGGGTGTGCGGGCTTACTGCAAGACCGCACAGAAGTACGGGATCATCCTGATGGACACGAGTCCCGTGCATGCCTTGACCATCTATCAGGAGGACGTCAAGGACAACACTCCGGCTACCGGCAACCCATTTGCCGGAGGGTATTGGGGCACCGATGCCGACTGGCCGTCGCTGGCGAGCGTTCCACTGGGCCAGTTCCGCGTGGTAGCTCCGTTCTAGCTAGCTATTAAATCAAGCAATAGACTAAACCGGCTCCGCCAGGACCTGTGTCCACGTTCCCGGCCGCGCTGCAGGTCGCCGGGGACGGCCTCGGCGCCCACCATGCTGCGGTTGCTGCAAACCTGACCGACCCGCGATGCGCTGGGCGCCACCTCGTGCCAGGAGCTGGTCGCCTTCACCCACCCGCTCGCCACGGCTGGCCCGAGCGGTTCGCCGACCAAGGTCACCACCGCGCTCGCCGGTGACCACGTCACCCCACGCGACTACCTGGTCCGGGCCAAGGCCGACACCATCGGCCCGACCGCGACCCAGCTGCCGGGCCAGCGGCACCCAAACGCCGGGCCTGGGAGCGGTGCACGGGCGCGCTGCTGCCCGGCGCGTCCCGACACCGGCCGCACCAAGCAGCCACGGCTGTCTTTGCCAGCCGCACCCTCTACGACGAAGCGATCGCCGGGCCAAGCACACCGAGCAAGCCGCAGCTTGACATCTCAGCTCATGGGTGTCTGTTGTGTTGCCTGTCTGTGTAGTTATCGGTACTTGCAGCCCACCGGCCTGTCCCATACCGTTTCTACGGAGACCGCCCGGTTCTGCCGGGTCGAGGGGTATCATGCTGGTCCTGATGCCCGACACCGCCGCGAACAGGCCTTCTTGCTGGGGCGGAGCGTTCGAGGCCGTGGCATTGGCAACGCCATCGGTGCCCGGCACGGACGAGCGGAGGTGACAGGGGGGGTGTTCACGCTGGACGTTGCGACGTGGGCCTTGGTCCGTTGCTGCGTGCAGGCCACCGGGCTCGTAGGGCAATCCGTTTCGCTGTCGAGATGTCCTCGGTGAGGGTCGTCTGGAGCGTCCTGTCATCTGGCAAAACATCTGACGGCGAGGTCCGATCTGGAGTTGAAAGGAGCGAGGAACGTGACCGATACCTTGTTGCAGCTCGACCCCCACAGATTCGCCGAAGCGTTCACGCGCCGTCCCTTCGCGGTGCGCCACTCCCTTGTGAACCACCCGCTCCTTGCGCCCGATGCCATTGCCGCTCTGGCCGACCGGCTGCCCTACGCGGCCATCGAGCGACACCAGGCAGACCTGCCGCTCGTCATGCCGGGCGGGGCGCCCGAGGTGGAGGGCCCTCCATCCGACACCGTGCGCGGAATCGAGACCAACGGTTGCTGGATGGTGCTGTGGAACATCGAACAGGCCCATGAGTACAAGGCGCTGCTCGACGCGATTCTCGACGAGGCCGAGCACTTTGTCGGCAGGCGCGAGGGCGGCATGCGAAACCGCCAGGCGTTCCTGTTTCTGTCCGCCCCGAATGCGACAACGCCGGTCCATTTCGATCCTGAACACAACTTCCTGCTGCAGATCCGCGGCACCAAATCGATGAACGTAGGACGCTTCCCGGACGATGCCGAGCGGCAGCGGGAGCTGGATCGGTACTACGACGGCGGCCACCGCAACCTGGAAGGCATGCCGGTCGAGGTGCAGGGCTTCGACATGGATCCCGGCGACGGGACCTATGTCCCCTCGTTCGCGCCGCACTTCGTCAAGAACGGCCCGGCGGTCTCAGTGTCACTCTCGATCACCTTCCGCACCAGGGCCAGCGAGCGCGCCGAGAACGTGCACGTGTTCAATTCGAACATGCGCCGCCGGCTCCACATCCAGCAGACCCGACCGTCCGGCCGCTCCCGAACGGCTGACCTGGCGAAATCGGCCGTGGTGGCCTCCTACAACCGGCTCCGAGGGCGTGTCGCCGGCAGGAAGGCAGAGCTCAACCAACGTGTCTGAACGGCGGGGGAGGAAGCTGCCGTCGCAATTGCCGGGTCGCAACCACTCGACAGCAACCGGCACACAGCCGAGCGGAACGACCGCTCGGCCTCCTGGTCAGGACCTCGAGCCGTTCCGGCTCGAGGTGCACGGATCCATTGCACCCGTGGCCGTGGAGTGGGACGCGCTCGCCGACCGGCTAGGTGCCACCCCCTTCCTGCGGCCAGGCTGGATCGACGCGTGGTGGCGTGCCTTTGGCACCGGCCGCCTCGAGATCATCACCCTTCGGCGGGCAGCCCGTCTCGCAGCGGTGATCCCCCTCCACCGGAGGCGCAGACGCGTCTGGTCGACGAGCAACTGGCATTCGAACCAGTTCGGTATCCTCGCCGAGGACGAGGCCGCCGCCTTCGGGCTGGCCGCTGCGCTCTTCAGGGACCGGCCGGTGCAGGTCTCCCTGGGCTTCGTCGACACGGATGAGCTCGCGCCATGTCGTGCCGCAGCCGCCCAGGTGGGCTATCGGATCCTCGAATGGACCCTGGAGCGGTCGCCCTACGTTGTCGTCGAAGGCACGTGGGACGACTACGCGCAGCAACGTCTGAGCAGGAACCGTCGCAGGCAGCTCCGTCGCTGCCGTCAACGGCTCGAGCATAAGGGCCGGCTCGAGCTCGATATCGAAAAAGACGGCGAGCGCATGGAGGAATCGGTCGAAGAGTTCTTCCGGGTCGAGGCATCCGGGTGGAAGGGGGCCAAGGGCAGCGCGATCCTGTCCCGGCCTGAGACGCAATCCTTCTACCGCGAGGTCGCCAAATGGGCCGCGGCACGGGGCTGGCTCCGGATCGCCTTCCTGCGGCTCGACGGTCGCCCCCTTGCGGCCCAATATCTGATCGAGGAGGGCAACGTCCTCTACATGTTGAAGGGAGGATACAATCCCGGGTTCCGGGACTTCTCCCCTGGCATGGTGCTGCTGGAGACGCTGTTCAGGCATGCATTCTCCTCGCAGATCAGGCGCTTGGCGCTCCTCGGAGGAGACGAGATGTACAAGCTGACCTTCACGAAGACCACCGAGGATCTCGTCCGCTTCCAGGCGTTCGCGCCGTCGATGTCGATGGGGTACGCCCACTGGCTCGCGTTCGCGTACGGACGCCCGGTGGCCAAGCGGACGCTGGCGTTGCTCGCACATCGGTCGGAGAACAGGACGAGCGATGGCTGACCGGCTGCTCGTACTCGCCTGGCACGCCGTCGACAGGACATGGGAGTACCCCTGCCAGCCGGGCGCGGGCTCGCGCGGGTTCGCGCGCCAGCTTCGATGGCTCCACCGCGTCGCCAACGTGGTGCCGCTCGACTCCAGCCTGGATGACCTGCATGCAGGACGGCCATTACCGCCTCGCGCGGTCGCGCTCACCTTCGACGACGGCTACCGGGACAACCTCGACCTCGGCGTCCCGCTCCTAGAGCGTCTCGGCCTCCCGGCGACGTTCTTCCTGGTCCCAGGCATCCTGTCCCAGGAGGTACGGCCGTGGTGGGAGGTTCTAGGATGGGCGTTCGCCCGCAGCAGCCGCACAGTGGTGGAGTGGAGCGGAATGGCGCTGCGCACCGGCGCCGAGCCCGGACGTCGCTCCCGCCGGTTGGTCGCCGAGCGGTTGAAGCAGCTCGACCGCGCCGACCGCGACCGGATGGTGGCCGAGCTCTGCGAGCTGCTCGCACCCGAGGGAACGTTCGATTCCGACCGCCTCTTCCTTGATTGGGCAGGGGCCCGGGAGCTCGTGCGGCGAGGCTTCTCGGTGGGCTCACACTCGATGTACCACTCGATCTTGAGCCGGGAGGAGGTCGATCGCCAGGTGGAGGACCTGGCGGCGTCCAGGCAACTGCTGGAGCGCGAGCTCGATGTCCGCGTGCGGTTACTGGCCTACCCGAACGGAGCCCGAGGCGACTACGATGCCGGCACGCTGCTGGCCGCCGAGCGTGCCGGGTATACGCATTCCCTCACGGTGCGCCCAGGGTTGAACAACAGCTCCACGCCGGCTCATGAGGGCCGTCGTGTGGTGCTTGCTCCCGACGAGAGGGTCTGGCAGGCGGCCGTGCGTCGTGTCACCGGGAAGCTGGTCCGGGTCACGCGACAACGGCTGGTGGAGACCCTGGGATGAGGCCGGAAGCGTCCCCGGCTCCTGTCCGGCTCGAGGTGGAGGAGCTCGAGACCCTGCAAGACGAGTGGACGCCACTGGCCCTACGGAGCCGCAACGTCTTCGCCACCTATGAATGGGCTTCGACCTGGTGGCGTCATTTCGGTGGCGGCCATCGCCCACTGGTCACGACCTGCCGCGCGGGTGACGGTACCCTCGTCGGCATCCTCCCGTTCTACCGATGGTCGTCGGGTCCACTGCGCATCCTGCGCTTCATCGGCCACGGAGCCGGCGACCAGCTCGGACCCATCCATGCTCCCGAAGACCTCCCCTCGGTGGCCCGAGCCACGCAGCAGGCCCTGGCACGGATGCGATGGGAGATCTTCGTCGCCGACAACCTTCCCGGGAACGCGTCGTGGACCGCCGCGCTGGGCGGGAAGATCCTCGCACGGGACGGCAGCCCGCTGCTCCGTAATCCGGATGGCGGCTGGAGCGCTTTCCTCGCCCGGAGAAGTTCGAACTTCCGCCAGCAGGTGGGGCGCCGGGAGCGGAACCTGGCGCGCCATCATGACGTGGCGTTCCGGCTCGTCCAGGACCCGGAGGCGCTCCCGGCCGCCCTCGACACGCTGTTCCATCTTCACAGCCTCCGGTGGTCGAATGGCAGCTCGGGCTTCATCCCCCGGGCGGCCTTCCACCGGGCGTTCGCCGCGACCGCGCTGGACCGGGGGTGGCTCCGACTGTGGCTGCTCGACCTCGACGGCCAGACGGTGGCGGCTTGGTACGGTCTGCGGTTCGCTGACGCGGAGTGCTACTACCAGGCTGGTCGGGATCCGGTCTGGGATCACCGATCGGTCGGGTTCGTCCTCCTGGTTCACTCCATCCGCCAGGCGTTCGAGGACGGCGTGGCCGAGTACCGGTTCCTGCACGGCCGTGACGCCTACAAGTACAGGTTCGCGGACGAGGACGCCGGGGTGGAGACCATCGCGCTCACCCGAGGGGTGGTCGCGCGGACCGCGCTGTCCGCGGCCAGCTTCGCCTACCCGTACGTCAAGAGCCGCATCGGGCGATTCAGGTGGAAGCTGGTGTAGCCGCCCGTACTTCCTGGTACACCGCTTCGTAACTCTGCACGGCACGGTCCCAGCCATGGTGCGCGCGGACGTAGGCCCGGCCGGCGGCTCCGATCGAGGCGGCCAGGGCATCGTCGTCGAGCAGGCGCACGAGGTGGGCCGCGAGCGCTTCCGCGTCGTCGGCGACGAACAGCTCCCGCCCGTCGGCGGCCTGCAGGCCCCGGACCGACAGCGTCGTGGCGACGCAGGGGAGGCCGCTTGCCATCGCCTCGAGCAGCTTGTTCTTGATGCCCGTCCCGATCAGCATCGGGCAGATGCCAACCCTGCTGCCTTGCAGCCAAGGCCGGAGATCCGGCACCTCTCCCGTGACCTCGACGCCGGGTTGACGCGCCAGAGCCCGGATCCTGGCGGTTGGCGCCCGACCGACGAGGGCGAGCTTCGCCTGCGGGCGGATGGCGCGGACCCGGGGCATCACCTGCCTGGCCAGGAACTCCGCGGCATTGATATTCGGCGGATAATCCATCACGCCGTGGAACACGATCCGATCGGGGTCACGAACGGTCGGGACCGCCGCGCCGTAGAACTCAATGTCGACCCCGTTTGGGATGACCGCCGCCCGAACCTTTGGATCCAGGGCAACAATTGCGTCACAATCCTCCTGCGTGACGACGACGACACGACCGAACGAGCGGTACTCGGTGGCTTCGAAGCGGCGGACGCGTTGGACCACGCCATGGTAGAGACGCCGGTAGAGACCGGTGGCAGCCTCCGCCTGTGCCTCCATGTCGAGATGCCAGGCGTTCAGGAGACCGAGGACGGTCGCCCGGCCGGCGAGATCCCGCCCCAATGGGGCGAGCATCCCCCAGCAGACGTGGACGACGTCGGGCTGGAACCGTTCCAGCTCTTCCTGGAGGGGCCGGCGCAACCGTTCCGAAAGGGCGTCCACTCGCTGCGGACGGTCGTGCAGCATGCCAGAGGCGAACGCGGCAGCCCGGCTGAGGCGTCGAGGGAATGGTGAGGTGGGAACGGGGTGCGACAACAACCGCATCGGCGTCCCGTCGCGTTCGACAACTTGATCGGAGGCGCGGTAGGCGAGGACACGCACGTCGTGCCGCTCGCGCAAGTGCCGCAGCAAGGCTCCGACCACGAGCCGCTGCCCGTTGTTGAGCGGGGGAAGAGGCGCTTCGAGCGCACACAACAGAACACGCATCAATATACCCTCTCGCCTGGAAAAGAGAGCTGCAGCTAATTGCCGTTGGACCGGTCCGGACCAGTAGAGAGGTTACGACCCCCCCGATCACCATGGGACGAACCTAGGGACGAACCTGCGCCGCGCCGCATGGTAGGGTGCAGTCTAGGATATGTCCGACAGCCATGCAAAGAGCTTCGCGACCGCGTCGCGCCCCGGTCCGCTGGCCGAGGCGGCGTTGCGCGCCCTCGACGACGCAGCGGTGGATTGGTGCCTCCTCGGTGGGGAGCGGGACCCGTGCCAATCCGAGCATGCCATGGCGCTGCTCGTGTCCCCTCCACATCTGCGCCGCGCCCGCTCCGCGCTCTCGTCCCTGGGCTACGCCGCCATGCCCACCGGACGTGACCGGGCGCGGCACTTCCTGGCATACGAGCCGCGCGAGGACAGTTGGTCCATGCTGAGCCTCGTCTCCGAACTGTCCTTCCCGTCCCAGAGCCTCCCGACGGTAGCGGCCGCAGGCTGCCTGACCCGGCGCCGGCGGGTCGGAGCGGTCTACCTGCTCGCTCCCGACGACGCGTTCTGGTACCTCCTGCTCCACCGTCTGCTCGACCGCCGGAGCGTACCGCCGCAGGACGCGGAGCGGCTGCTCGAGCTCGTCGTCGAGGCCGACGGTGGTGGGCCGATCGCCGGGGTGATCGCGCCGTACCTGCCGTCCGGCTGGAGCCCAGCCCGGATCCTCGGTCATGTCCGAAGGGCGGAATGGCCCGTCCTCGCGACGCTGGGCCGCCAGCTCCGAGCGCGCTGGCTGCGGCGACATCTCGTCGCGGCGTCGAGCAGCATCCTGCTTCGACGCGCCCGCCGTCACCGCGGGACGACGACCGGAGGCCGTCCTGGCATCAGCGTCACCCTCCTCGGACTGGACGGGGCCGGCAAATCCACGCTGGCCAAGGGGCTGCGGGACTCGTTCCCCGTCCCCACCCGCTCCCTGTACATGGGTCCCTACCCGGCGAGCAGCTTCGGGGCCTCCCAGCACGTGCCCGGGTTGGGGCTGACGCTGCGCCTGCTGCGGTTGTGGAGCCGGTCGGCCGCCGTCGCCTACCACAAGACCCGAGGGCGGCTCGTGGTCCTGGACCGGTACGTGCTCGACGTGCTGCTCCCTCCTCCCGGCCATGCCAGTCTCCGGACCAGGACCAGCCACTGGGTGCTGCGCCATGCCCTTCCGGCCGTGGACGTCGTGGTGCTGCTGGACGTGCCGGCCGAGGTCGCCGCCCAGCGGAAGAGCGAGCACACGCTCGCGTGGTTGGCTGAGCGCCGTCGTCAGTACCTCGATCTGGCCCGCCAGTTCGCAGGATGGCATGTCGTGGATGCAAGCAGGGATCCCGAACAGGTGCGCCGGACGGTGACGGCGATAGTCTGGGACTGCTACTCCCCGCGGGGAGCCCGGGGCCAGGCTCCCCGGCGGTGAAGACCGTGGACCGACACCTTTCGCTGGACGCCGCCCGCCGGCTGGACTGGCGCTTCCTGCTCCCCAGTCCTGAGCTGGGTCGAGTGGGGTGTGCCGGCAGACTCGATGCGGCGTTGCTGCAGGCGCTCGATGCCGCGGCTGGCCCCGTGCGCACCGTCGACCGAGCCGGGACGACGTCGGCCGAGGCGACGTGCGACGTCATCGTGCTGGCTGCGCCGACCCGGGCCGAGCTGGTCGGGCTCATACCGCTCCTGCGTCCCGGCGGCTGGCTCTACCTCGAGCTGCAAGGGGCCTTCTCGGTACGCGGGCGCATCGGTGGGCGGCTGCGCCGGGCCCGGGCGCACCGGGCCACGCTCCGCCTGCACGGGTTCGACAACGTGGCGTTGCACTGGCACTGGCCAAGTTTCGCCATGTCGAAGTGGATCGTGCCGCTCGATGACCCGACCGTCGTGCGGCGGGCGCTGGAACGGCATCGCGGAGGCGTGTGGATCCGCCTGCTCGAGATGCTCGGCAGGCTCCTGCTCCGGGTTCATCTGCTGGCGACATTCGCGCCGGCGGTCAGCATCATCGCCCACCGGCCAGCCGGCCGCAGCGGGGGCACCGGTTGAGGCTCGTCCAGAACTTCCTGGTCTCCAACGCGAGCAGGCTCGGGTTGGACTGCCACGGTGTGGATGGCACACCGTCGTGCCTCATGCTCACACCGTGGTTCTCGGCTTCACGACATGTCGTCGTGCTGGTCCTGGCGTCTGGGACGGGAGCTCCCTGCCTGGTGGCCAAGCTGCCTCGTCGCAGTGGCGACGGAGGTGGCGTCGAGCGGGAAGCGGCCAACCTCCAGCACCTCGAGCGTGTGGGGGTCAGCGTCGGCAGCGTTCCCAGGGTCGTCGCCCTCGAGCTCGTCGCTGGACGGCCCATGCTGCTGGAGACTGCTCTGGCTGGCCGGCCGATGGACCAGTACGCGATCCGCAGGGAGCCGGCCAGGTGCCTCGAAGCCGTGAGCAGTTGGCTCCTCGAGCTGCCCTGGGCCCCGGCATCCGGTCGAAGACCCGACTGGTACGAGACGCTGCTCGAACGACCGCTCCAGCAGGCCGCCGCCGGCGGTCTCCTCGAGGGAGGGTCACCACTCGTGGAGCGCACGCTGGAGCTGACCGAGCCGTTGCGGCATGGCGAGCTGCCGCTCGTGGTCCAGCATGGTGACCTGAGCGACCCCAACCTGCTGTGGCTCGAAGACGGTCGGGTCGGGGTCGTCGACTGGGAGCTCTCCGAGCGGCATGGGCTGCCAGCCCATGACCTCTGCTTCTTCCTGGCGTACTTCGCCACCGCAACCGCTCGGGCCCGGCGACTCAAGGATCAGGTGGCGGCCTTCCACAACGCCTTCATCGTCCCCGGAGCCTGGGCTCGACCGCTGGTCGTGGACTACGCGGACAGGTCCCGGCTGGCGCGGCCGCTGCTGACGCCGCTGTTCGTCGCCTGCTGGGCAAACTACGTAACCGGCCTGCTGGCACGAGGCGTATCGCCGGTCGCCAGCCGGTACCACGCGTTCTGGCAGCACACGGTCCAGCACGCCGACGCGCTGGACTGGTCGAGTGGTCGGTGAACAGCTCGGAGCAGGGAGAGGTGAGCCGGCCAGGATCCCGTCTCGTGCCGCTCACCCGTTGACGAGGGTGCGGGTGCGCCACTGGTCATAGCTACCGTCGGACAGGCCGAGCACGAGCGCCAGCGGGATCATGAAGTGCGCGGTGTAGACCATCGGGTTGTCCGTGATCGCGAAGATCAGGAGGGCGAGCACGAGCATGCTGGCGGCCGCGTGGAGTCGTCGGTTGGGCGTCGGCTTGAGCGCGCGGGCCAGCGACCGCACTCCCATGACGAGGAAGAAGCCCCAGAAGAAGATGCTGCCGGTGAGCCCGACGTCACACAACGTACGCAGGTAGTCGTTGTGCGGATGGCTCAGGGGGCCGCCGCTGAAGCGGGTGCTGAGACCGTACGAGGCCCCCAGGCCGTAGCCGAACGTCGCCTTCTGCGAGCAGGCGTGGAGCAGCTGCGGCCACAACTCCCGACGACCGGCGGTATTGACCTTGTCGCTCAAGGTGAGGACGTCGAGCAGGGAAGCGTTGGGATCGAAGAAGAAGCGAGCCTTGAAGACCTCGGTATGGCTTGCCTCCACCAGCAGGATGCAGAAGAGTGCCGCGATCAGGACCCGCCAGTGCACGCGCAGGGCCAGCGATGGGCTGCACAGCAGCAGCAGCGTCAGCACGGCGGCGGCCATCCGCGACCCGACCGCGACAGCGACGGCAACCGCGATGCAACCGATCAGCATCGTGCGCAGCCACGACCGGGAGTTCATCGTCACGATCGTAAACACGATGCTGAGGCTGATCCCCACGGGGCGTGCCAACAGCTCCAGAGGTCCTAGCCCGACCGTGCGATCCACCAGTACGAGCGTTATCACGAAACCGAGCACGCCGAAGCAGACCCTGACGAGCGGGTTTACCACTCCCCGCACATCCCTGGTCGCCTGCCAGGCCATGAGATAGGCGAGCGCGGGAAGCAGCAGCTGGAGCAGGGTCAGGGCGCCCTTGGCCAGGTCAGGTGCCCATGCCAGGCTCGTCAGGGCGTAGATGAGGAAGGCCAGATAGGGCCAGAGTGCGACGACCGCCCTAGGGTGCAACGGATCGACGACGGTCAATGGTCCGATCATTGCCAGTGCCAACAGCCAGGCCCATCCGCTGAAGAGCAGCCCGCCGACCTGGTTGCCGAAGAACGTCAAGGGGAGCGCGACAGCGAACGCGAGGTACACCACAAGCCGTGCTCGTTGACCTGGTGCGGGGAAGAGCGCGGCCGCCGAAGCGCGGAAGGTGCTCGTCTGGTCGTGGACGGACAAGGACGCCCTCTCGGCTGTCATGGACCGGCTACTCGACGTCTTGAAGCTGCTGCCGCAGGTGCCGCAGGAGCACCCAGACGCCCAGGGAGGGAGTGATGACGCGGGTGAACACGGCGATCTCCTCGACGTCCTGGTCGTTCAGTGCCGAGCGGTCGCTCCCGGCGTCGGGGTCCACACCAGCGAGCAGCACACCGTAGCGGGCCCCGTGCCCCACCGGCACGATGACGAGCGTCCCAACGTGGACGCCTGGACACCCGAGCTCGTGCAGGCGGGCCCGCTCGGCGCCAAGCACCACATGACCACGGGCCCCGATCAGCTCCGCAACGTCGTCGCGGTCGATCGCACACTCGAGCTCCGCCTCGGTCAACCCGGTTGCTCCCGCCACCCTGAGCCGACCCTCGCCGTCGTCGAGCAGAATGGCGCCGAGGTCAAGATCGAACCGGTCGGCCAGCTCCTCGGCCTCAAGCTGTGGCAGGTGCTGGTCGTACAGGTCGAGCCGGTACTTCCCGATCCTGTCGGCGATGTGCTCGATGGACGAGGCCAGCTGCTGGAAGTCGAGGATCGACTCCGGGGTCAGGGTCATGGCAGAGGCCTGCGCAACCTCCGGCGCGGGTCGTCCATCCGGCGCGGGTCGTCCACTAAACCGGCCGCCGTTGGCATGCCCGACGGTGGACGCAGGGACCAGTCCCGGGTCGTCCGTAGCCCGCCTGTCCGCAGCGGGGTTCGTAGACCCGGCTGGAATCGACTGGTTCGGCGACGTCAGACCGGAACGTATGAACCGGAACCGTCCGACCCCTCCTCGTCCGCCGTTGGACGCTGACTTCGATGCGACCGTCGGCTGGGTACCGTTCGCTGAGAGCATGGCCGGGTCCGCGTGGGCCGCCGCCGGCTCCGCCGCGGCCAGAACCGTACGTCGCCGCCAGGTGCGCCACCAGGCCATCGCCACGGTACCGGCCAGGAACAGCAGCGCTCCCACGGCAGCGAGCCGCGCGCGCGACGGTCGAGCCGGCTTCTCCGGCACCGTCGCGCTCTCCTGCAGCCCGATCGCCCCCGAAGACTCGTCCACGTCCTGATCGACCTGAAGCTCCCGGTTGATCAGTTTCCCGAGCTCTTCGTTGGTCGCATCCAGCTCCAGGGCCAGCGTCGGATCGCTGGGATTGAGGGTGCGGGCGGCCTTGAGCCTGTCCAGCCTCGCTCTCAGCCGAGCCCTGTCCACCTGGATCCCACGGATGGTGGCAGCCGCCCGTCGTCGGGCGTTATCGGCGATCACATCGTTGTAGGCGAGCGCGACGGTGTCGGCGAGCTTCGCCGCGCCGCTCGGGGTCGGAGCGAGCGCCCTGATGGTGATGACGTCAGAGTTGGCAGAGGCCTCCACCGTCAGCCATTTGCGCAGCTCGACCACGGTGATCCCGTTGCCGTAGCGCCTGGCGGCCCGCTGCAGGACCGGCGTGGACGACATGAACGCAGCCTGGTTGGCGACGTTACGGGCGGCAGCGACGGCTGTCGAGGATCCATCCTGACCGGCGTTCGCGGGGTTGGCGACGAAAACGCGGGACACGCCCTCGTAGAGCGTTGGCTGCAGCGCGGCCAGCCTGTACCCGACGAGCCCACCCAAGAGGACGGCCACTGGCAGCAGCCACCGGTATCGCCAGACGGAGGCAAGCACGCTGGGGCCCTCGTCCCAGGCCGTCGAGACGCTCACGTCTGCACTCCCTCCGTCGCCGCTACGGCCATCGGCCCGGCTCCCGGCCCTGACTGGAGGATGATATGGCGGCGCCGCCCGGACGCAGTCCATGGTTGGGTGTCATCGCCGAGTCCCCCCTCTCCGCCGATCGGCAGCAAGGCCGTCGGTCCAACCAAAATGGTACCCTCCTGCCCCACGTTCCCGTACCTCCTTGCCTCGTACAGCCGCCGAACCGCGAGCGATGGTGTCCCGACCAGCGAGTCGAAATCGTCGCAATTCGTGCTGTCATGGCCGGGTCGCGGCCACCAGGACATGGCAGGTTCGCCGTATTCGTGCGGCCATCCCGTTCAGCAGTCCGCTACCGCCAACCCGGGAGGACGCGTCTGCATGCAGCCGGCGGAGCCGCTCGTTTTCCCTACAGCTGGCGAGCTCGTGCCCGCTCGTAGGCGTCCTCGAGCGTTCGGGCGGCTCGCTCCTCGGTGAAGACCCGCTGGTAGAGCCGAAGCGCCGCGGCGCTTGCCTGGACGACCGGCGCAGTCTGGGTCAGGCCGCGCAGCGCGCCGGTCCAGCCGGCCGCGTCCCCAGGCGGGGCGAGCCAGCCCGCACCGGTCGGCCGCAGCAGTTCCGGCAGGCCACCCAGGTCGGAGGCGAGCACTGGCAGCCCAGCGGCCAGGGCTTCCAGCACCACCATGGGCTGCCCCTCATAGGAGCGCGACGGGAAGGCGAGTGCCCGACCGGCCAACATGAGCTCGCGCACCTGCTCCGGCGTGAGCCGTCCCGCGAACCGCACGCCGGGCACACCCAGGCGCTCCAGGTCGGCCCGAGCCGGGCCGTCGCCCACGACGACGAGCTCGAGGGACCGGTTGGCGAACCGCCGCCAGGCCTCGAGCAGCAAGTGGACGCCCTTCTGGTCGACCAGGCGGCCGACCACCAGCACGGTGGAGGACCGCTCGGCCGGCACCGTTCGCACCCCCGGGTCGGACACGAAGTTGGGCTTGACCAGGATCCGGTCGGGGGGGAGCCCGCCCCGGACGAAGAGCGCCCGGGAGAACTCGTTGAGGGCCAGGAACAGCTCGACGTCCCTGTCCCAGGTGTGGCGGCGGCGGTGGAGCGCGATGGTGGCCGCGACCGGGATCGACTGGGCCGCCGACCCGCGGTAGCAGCCATGTCGCACGCTGTGCCAGGGGTGGCTGCCCACGCAGTCCTCGCACGGGTGTCCATCGCGGAACAGCAGCCCGTTGGCGCAGAGCAGCCGGTAGTTGTGCAGCGTCATCACCACGGGCACGCCAGCGCGACCGAACGCGGGCAGCACTGCCGGTGACAGGGCAAACCAGGTGTTGTGGACGTGCACGACGTCCGGCCGTACCCGCTCGGCCGTCCGCCGCAGGTCGCGCGCGGCTGCGGGATTCCAGGGCGCGGCGGCCAGCGCGGCGGTGGCCGCCAGCGCCCTCCGCGGATTCTCGACCTGGTGCTGCAGGACCTCGTGGCCAGCCCGGCGAAGCAGTGCGGCCTCGGCCTGCACGACCACGTCCTCGCCGCCGGTTTCCCGGTAATGGGTGTGCACCTGAAGAATTCGCACGGCGCCCAGTGTGGCACATCCCCGCTCGGCGGGCCGGTTGGCTTCCTTCTTGCTCGCCAGTGAGCGACGAGGAAGGGCATGACGAGGCGGCGGCTGGGGACGAGAGCGCTCATGCGGGCCGGGAGTGGAGGTCAGCCGGTCGGCTCGGCCTCGCGGATCTCACCCACGCGAACGCGAGACCGCCGGCCGGCGGACGGGTCGGGCGGGGTGACGCGGAGGACCTCCTCGAGCGTGGTCCGGCCGGCGAGCGCCTTGCGCAGCCCGTCGCTGCGCATGCTGCGCATGCCCGCCGCGAGCGCCGCGTCCCGCAGCGCGCTCTCGGCGGCCCGCTCGACCACCAGCTCGCGGATGCCACGGGTGACCGGCATGACCTCGAAGAGGCCGACCCGGCCCTGGTAGCCGCTGCCGGCGCAGGCCGTGCAGCCCGTCCCCTTGCGCAGCCCGGACGCGTCGATCTCGGCCGGGTCGAGCCCGAGCAGCTCGAGGCTGCGCCGGCCGGCCTCAACAGGCTCCGAGCAGCGGCTGCAGGGCACCCGGCCCAGCCGCTGGCCCATCACCAGCGTGAGCGCGGAGGTGATCAGGTAGGGCTCGACGCCCATGTCGATCAGCCGGCTCACCGCCGACGGGGCGTCGTTGGTGTGGAGGGTGGAGAGCACCAGGTGACCGGTCATCGACGCCTGCATGGCGATCGAGGCCGTCTCCGGGTCGCGCACCTCCCCGACCATCACGATGTCGGGGTCCTGCCGCAGCACCGTGCGCAGGCCGCTCGCGAAGGTCAGGCCGACCCGCTCGTTGATCTGCACCTGGTTGACCCCTGCCATCTGGTACTCGACCGGGTCCTCGAGCGTGATGACGTTGATGTCGGGCTTGATCACGCAGGCGAGGCCGGCGTAGAGGGAGGAGGTCTTGCCCGACCCGGTCGGGCCGGTGATGAGGATCAGGCCCTGCGGCTCGCCGATGGCGCGCTCGAACACGGCCCGGTCGTCGTCGTCCAGGCCCACCTCGGCCAGCGACTTCGCCTTCTCGGCCTCCTTGCGCAGCAGGCGGATGACGACCGTCTCGCCGTGCATGGTCGGCATGGTGGACACCCGGGTGTCGGCCTCCTGGCCCTCGTGGCGGATCTTGCCCCGCCCGTCCTGGGGCTTGCGCCGCTCGGAGATGTCCATCCCGGACAGGATCTTGATGCGGGACACGAGCGGCGCCTGGATCCCCTTTGGCACCACGGTGATCTGGCGGAGCAGGCCGTCGATGCGGAAGCGGACGCGCACCTCGCGGTCCTGCGGCTGGATGTGGACGTCGGAGGCCCGGCTGTACAGGGCCTCGCCCATGATCGCGTTGACCAGCCTGACCACTGGTGCGTCGTCGGCCACCTCGACGTCGGCGTCCTCCTCCCTGGTGTCCTCCAGGACCTCCAGGCCCTCGACCTCCTTGAGCGCGCCCAGGGCGTCGGCCGCGCCGGCCGCCCCGCCCTGGCCGCCGTAGTACCGCTTGACCGCCTCCTGCAGGTCGGAGACGGTCGCAACCGTGGCCCGGACCTGGGAGATGCGGGTGGCCATGCGGACGTCGTCGAGGACGAGGACGTTGGTCGGGTCGCTCATGGCCACGGTGAGCACGTCATGCGCGAGCGTGACCGGCATCACCTGATGGCGGACGGCAACGTGGCGGGGGAGCACCGCGACGGTGGACCGGGCCACGGTCAGGCTGCCGAGGTCGACGAACGGCAGCCGGAGCTGGTCGGACAGGGCGCGGGCGATCTGGACCTCGTCGGCGAAGCCGAGGGAGGCGATCACCTCGCCGAGCCGGCGCCGGCCCTCCCGGTCCTCCCGCTGCACCCGCAGCGCCTCGTCGAGCTGCCCCGGGGTGAGGACGCCGTCGTCGACCAGCACCTCGCCGAGCCGGCGGCGGCCCCCCGGTGCGACGTGCTCGGCGGCGGGCGGGCCGGCGCCAACCGCGCCCCTCTCGGTCCCGGTCCAGGTCCCGGCGCGGTCGCCGACCCAGCGCCTGCCCATTGCGTCTGCCTCCGTCCCTGCGCGAGCGGTCTCACGACCCACCTTGTATCGGCACCCGCCCCTGGTTCGTTGACGGCGCCCCGCTCGGACGCAAGACTGCCGCCACGAGTCGATCGAGGAGGCGTGATGGTTCCGGGAGGCGTGATGGTTCCGGGAGCAGGCCGGTGAGGCTCGGGCTCGCGCTGCCCCACTACGACTTCTCGTTCCCCGGTCCGGGACCGGCCACGTTCGACCGGGTGGCCGGCTACGCCCAGCGGGCCGAGTCCCAGGGTTGGCACCAGGTCTGGGTGTCGGACCACTTCTGGCTCGACCTCTCGCGCTACGGCGGCCCCCCCGGGCGGCAGGGAACGCCGGAGTGCTGGACCACGCTGGCCGCCCTGGCCGTGCGAACCGGGCGCGTGCGGCTCGGCAGCCTCGTCCTGGCGGCCGGCTTCCGGCCGCCCACGCTGCTGGCCAAGATGGCCGCAACGCTCGACCAGCTCGCCGGCGGGCGGCTCGACCTCGGGCTCGGCGCCGGCTGGGGCGAGGAGGAGCACACCGAGAACGGGCTTCCGTTCCCGCCGCCCGGGGAGCGCCTGGCGAGGCTCGCGGAGGCCCTCGGCGTCCTGCGCGCCCTGCTCGCCGAGACGCCCGGCTCCTTCACCGGGCGCTACTACCGGGCGGCGGGCGCACCGGTCCTGCCCGGGCCGGTGCAGCGGCCCCGCCCGCCGCTCTGGGTCGGCGGCAAGGGCGACCGCCTGCTCGGGGTGGTGGCCCGGGCCGCCGACGGCTGGAACTTCTGCTGGTCGGCCACGCCCGAGGGCTACCAGCAGCGCCTCGACGTGCTCGCGGCCGCCTGCGCCGAGGCGGGCCGGCCGGTCGGCGACGTGCGCCGCTCGCTCGGCCTGGCCACCCTGATCGGCCGGGACGCCGACGACCTGGTGGAGCGCTGGCGGCGGCTGCAGGCGTGGACGCCCGGGGGCGCGCTGGACGGGGTCGAGCTGCGCGACTGGGCCGCCTCCCGGCTGGTGGGGACGCCCGCCGAGGTGCTCGACCAGCTCCGGGGCTGGGAGGCCCTCGGGGTCGAGCAGGTGGTGTGCACGTTCGCGGGGATGCCGTTCGCGGTGTTCGAGGACGACCAGCTCGACCTGGCGGCCGAGCTGGTGCTGCCCGCCCTGGCCTGAGGCGCGCCAGGCCCGGCCAGGCGGCGTCGGCGATCGGTGATCGGCGCTGGTGATCGGCGTCCGCGATCGGGATCGGCGATCGGCGTCCGGGATCGGGATCGGGATCGGGATCGGGAATGTTTCTGATGGCTTGCCTGCACTGCCTGTGGTCAGCTGCTCACCTTTGTGAGCCCGGCTCGGCGGCGAGGAGGACGGATGGGGGGATGGCGGGCCAGGTTGAGCCCGAAGGCGGTCGTGCTCACGGTGCTGCTCGTCGGCGCCGTGCTGGCCGACCCACTCGGCGGGGCGGCCCGGGCCGCCGGCGGGCAGCGGGTGCCGGTCGCCCAGCGGGACGTCGGCCGCGACCCCGCCGCGGCCACCGGACCGGTGCAGCTCACTGGCGACGCCGCCTGGTGCTGGTTCGCCGACCCGCGGGCGGTCACCGTGACCGGCCAGCGCACGAGGACGTTCATCGGCTGGATCGACCGGTCCGGCCGGATCGACGTGGCCAGCTACGACCACGCCTCCTACATGTTCACCACCGCGGTCCTGCAGACCGGGATCAAGGTCGACGACCACTCAAACCCGGCCATCCTGGTGCTGCCCGACCGCCGGCTGGCCGTCTTCTGGTCGGGACACAACGGCAGCCAGATGCAGTACCGCGTCGGCGCCCTGCCCGAGAGCGTGCTGCGCTGGGGCCCGGTGCGCACGGTCGGCACCAACGTGCCCGGGCCGCTCGGCTACACCTACCCCAACCCGTTCCGGCTCGCCGCCGAGGGCGGCCGGACATGGCTGTTCTGGCGGGGCGGCAACATCAAGCCGGCCTTCTCCACCACCACCGACCTCGTCCACTGGACGCCGGCCCGGTCGCTGCTGGCCGGCCCGTCCTTCAAGCGGCCCTACCTGAAGGTCCACGCCAACGGCGTCGACTCGTTCGACGTCGCCTTCACCGACGCCCACCCCGACCCCCGGGAGAGCGGCGGCAACACGAGCGTCTTCTACGCCAGGTACCGGGCGGGCGCGTTCCACAAGGCCGACGGCACCCGCATCGCCACGTTGGCGCAGCTCCCCTTCACCCCGGCCCAGGCCGACAAGGTCTACGACGGGGTGGCCCGGGGCGCCCCGTCCTGGGTGCATGACGTCGCCGTCGACCCCGACGGCCACCCGGTGATCGTCTACGCGGCCTTCCCGACCACCGCCGACCACCGCTACCGCTACGCGCGCTGGAACGGGACAGGTTGGGACGACCACGAGATCACCGACGCCGGCGGGTCGATCGCATCGCAGAGCAACGAGCCCTTCTACTCGGGCGGGGTCAGCCTGGACCACGAGGACCCGTCGGTCGTCTACCTGTCGAAGAAGGTCGGCGCCGTCTGGGAGATCCAGCGCTGGACCACCCCGGACGGGGGCGCGGGCTGGTCGGCCGAGTCGGTGACGTCCGGGTCGGCTCAGAGCAACTTCCGCCCGGTGTCGCCCCGCCAGCTCCGAGGCGGCGACCTGCAGGTGGTCTGGATGCACGGCAGCTACCCCGGCTTCACCACCTTCCAGACCTCGCTCACGAGCCTGCTCAGCCACGCCTTCACCACCCTGCGCGTCAGCGCGGCACCGGCCACGATCAGCTACGGCCAGTCGGTCCGCGTCGGGGGCCGGCTCCTGCGCAGCGACACCCGCGCCCTGCTGGCCGGACGGCAGGTGGAGGTGTACGGCCGCCGCAAGGGCACCACCGCGTGGGCGCTGCTGGCCAGGCGCACGACCGACGGGGCCGGCGCCATCACCTACGACCGCCGGGTCGGCGGCACCGCCGAGTTCCAGGTCCGCTACCGAGGCTCGGCCGCCTGGGCCCGCGCTTCGAGTCCCATCATCACCGTCACCGTCCGCTAGCAGGCCGGTCGCGGAGCGCCCCGGAGGCGGAAGCGGATCGACGCGTGGGTTGGCGTCGGCGGTGCCCCGCTGCGGCCGAGATCAGAACCGGACCGCGGCGAGCCGGAACACCGAGGGGACTCCGACTGGCGCGTGCAGGTCGGGGTGCTCGGCCTCGACCTCGGCCCGGAGGCGGCGCGCGGCCGCCGCCCAAGCCGGCTCGGGCACACCCCAGGAGTAGGAGTAGCACCGCCCCTCGATCTCGGCGAGCGCGTCCGCCCAGGTCTCCTCGCAGTCCCACCGCACCGGCTCGAGCTGCTCGACGGCGCCGCCGACCGCGGCGAGCGCCTCGAGCTTCTCCTCGTCGTCCCTGGCGCCCACGTGCGGCCGGTCCCCGACAAGCTCGCGCATCCGCCGGCTGACGAGGTCGCGGGGGCTCCTCGGGTCCTCGCCGTGGCCGCCGCCCCGGCCGACCAGGACCAGGCCGCCAGGCGCGAGCACCCGGCGCAGCTCCGGCAGCGCCTCGCGCCAGGCGGGGACCAGGTGGAGGACGTGCACCTCGACCACCACGTCGGCGCTCGCGTCGCGGAAGGGGAGGCGGGTGACGTCGGCCCGGACCAGGGGCGGGGCGGCCAGCCCGGCCGCGGCCGCCTTGCGCCGGTACTCGGCCATCATCGGCACCGACAGGTCGACGCCGGTGACGCGGCGGCCGCGGCGGTGCAGGGGGAGGGCGATCCGGCCGGTGCCCACGCCGATCTCCAGAAACCGGGCGTCCGGGCCGGCGACCGCCTCCATGCGGTCGGCGACCTGCTCGCTGACATCCGGGGGCAAGCCGCGGGTGGCGTCGTAGTAGCCGGCGGCCCGGTCGAAGGCGACCGACCCGCTCGCGCTGGTCCCCTCGGCGACCGGCTCGGTCACGAGCCGGCCCGGGTCCTCGACGGGTCCGAATCTGGGTCCGCCGCCTGGGACGCCGCTTGGGACGCCGCCTGGGACGCCGCCTGGGACGCCGCCGGCCTGGGCGCGACCACCACCTCCTCGACGACCCGTGGCGGCTCGGCCTCGGCCGACGGGAGGGGGCGCTTGGCAGCCAGCCACTCGAGCACCTCCAGCCGGCGCCGCTCCACCGCCAGCCGGCGGGACCACAGGGCGACCACCACCCCACCGGGCACCGCCTGGACGTCGACCCAGTTCACCGGGTAAGCGGGCACGAACACCGGCGGGAGCCCGCACCTGGCCGGCACGGGCACCAGCCCGCGGACCCAGCAGCCGGCGTCCACCGCGACCCGCCCGTCCGGGAAGCGAAGCAGGCCAGGCTCGTGGGTGTGGCCGGTCACCAGCACGCTGGCCTCCGGGTCGCGCCGGTCGAGCAGCGCGGGCACGCCGGCCCGGCGGGTGGCGGTCTCCTCCTCGGCCTCGTGGGGGGAGGGGACGCCGTAGGCGACCGCCGCCCGGCGGAAGATGCGGCCAAGCACGGGCGAGACCAGGAAGAGCAGGAGCAGGTCGGTGAGCACCACCGAGGCGGTCCAGCGCACGGCCCGGGCGCCGAGGTAGGCGACCCGCTCGAGCTCGCTGGCGACGAGCAGCCCGACCAGCAGGTGCCCGAGGATCCAGAGCAGCACGACTGGCACCGCGAAGTTCCGCACGGCCCGGCCCATGTAGCGGTAGAAGAAGTTGGAAACGATCCACCAGGGGATCATCAGCGCGGGCCGGACGTTGTCGACCTGGTCCAGGCCAAGCCCCGGGTAGCGCTCGGTGGCCGCCTCGAGCCGGTTCACCACCTCGGTGACGATGTGGTCGCCAGGCGGCACGTCGAGCGGGTCGAACGGGTCGGTGCGCCGGTTGTACCGGTCGAGCTGGTCACCGTGCTCGGCCACGACCTGGACCTCGCCGCCGCCCTCGCCCTCGACCCGGACGTGGGCGTACAGCGCGACCACGGAGACGCCGAGCTGCCGCATGACCAGCTCGCGCCCGACCGGGTCCCAGGCCAGGGTGGAGTCGTGGTTGCCGACCAGGTAGACGATGGTCGCGCCGGGCCGCCCGGCGAGCCGGCACAAGGTGCGCCCGAGTGTGGCCGCGTCCTGGCCGGAGAGGGCGCGGGCCGCCCGCTCCTCACGCGGCGCCTGCACCTGCAGCAGGTCGAGGACGTCGCCTCCGAGCACGAGGATCACCTCGCCGGGGTGCCGGTACAGCGACTCGACCAGCTCGCACAGCTCGTTGGTGGCGTTGAAGTCGTTGGTGACGCCACCCTCGGTCAGGTGCAGGTCGGACACGAAGACCAGGCGACCGCCCGCGGGCAGACGCAGCTCGACGTCGAGTGGGCAGGGGTCAACCGTCAGGATCATGGGGGCATTCTGCCGGATGCGGTTGGCGGACGACGAACCTTGGCCCGGCCGCTCCGCACGGGTAGCCTGGCCGGGTCATGGACCCGACCGAAGCCTGCCTGCGCGTGCTGCGCGACGCCGAGCCAGAGGCGCTGCACTGGACGGTCGTGCTCGACCGGGCGCTCAGGGCGCGCCTGCTCGACCCGTTCACGGACCGGAACGTCCGCGGCACGGTCGTCAAGAGCCTCGCGGCCCTGGCCAAGGAGGGCCGCGTGGTCAAGGAGGGCACCGGCGTCTACCGGGCCCGGACGTCCGAGCCCGGGGGCTAGTGGCTCCCCTCCGAACGCCTGCCCGGCCGACGGAGGAGGCTAGTCCCTCGGGGTCCGGGGCTGGGTGCCGACACCGTCGTGGATCGAGGTCACGCCGGCGGGCGGCGTGCTGGCGTCGGTGGCCTCCGCGTCCCCGGCTCGGGACTCCGACATCTTCTCCCAGCCCCGCTCGCTCGCCTTGGTGGCCTGCTGCTTGAGCGTCTGCCTGGCCTCCTGGCCGCGCTTCGACATGGTCAGCCAACCGACGAGCGCGCCGAGCCCGGCCACTCCGGCGGCCCGGAAGGCCAGTCCGCGCCTGCGCTTCCGCCGCGCCTTGCGGCGCTCCTTGGCCTTCTCCGGGAACAGCTTGCCGGCCGCGCGCCGGGTCGCGTCGGCCAGGTCGGAGTCGGACAGCCGGTCGGCCGTCTGCCGGGCGGCCTTGGCCTGGCGCCGGCTCGCCTTGCGGCTCGCCTCGGCCGCCTGCCTGCTCGCCTCGGCCGCCGACCGGGCCGCCTCCTTGGTCGCCTCGGCGGCCTGGCGGGCGGTCTCGGTGGTCACCCCGGCCACCTTGCGGCTGGCGGAGGCGGAGGCCCGGGCGATCGCGTCGCGCGCCGCTTCCAGGGCCTCGGTCAGGTCGTCGACGTGCTCGCGCAGGTCGCCGCCGTCCTCCGAGCCTCGCTCGGCAACGGCGTCCTCGCGCTTGGCCAGCCTGCTCTTACGGGAGAACATCAGGTTCCTCCAGGGTTGGCTTCCAGGGTTGGCTTCCTGGATGGTAGGTCAGGGTTTGGCTTCCCGGACGGTAGGTCCGCCATGCTGCGTACCCAGGTCAGGTTGAGCAAAACGACCGCTCAGACCCCGGCCGGGACGCCGCTCGGGGTCAGCTCCACCAGCGTGCACTCCTTGCGCCACCGTTCGGCCGCGGTCTCGCCGTCGCGCAGGTTCAGGCGGCGGGGCAGCAGCACCGCCACGACCCTGGCGAACAGCGGGTCCGAGCCGGGCACGACCCGGGTCGACGCCTCCACCCGGGCGACCAGCGACTGCTGTTCCTTGGACCGGGCCGACAGCAGCACCTGGTCGGCCTCGGCGAGCCCGGGCACGTGCTGCTCGGACCCGCCGGTGAGCACGTAGACGCGGCCGTCGAGGGTGCCGTACCAGGCCGGGACCGCCCGGCCGTCGGTGCCCCCGGCACCCGGCACCTCGACCCACACCACGGTGCTCTTCTTCAGGGCCTCGTCGAGCACCGCGGTCTCCTGCGCGGTCGTGCCGGGCGCGTCCTCGTCGAGGATGGCCAGCGGGACCCGGCCCACCTCGTCGATCCGGGACCGCCCGTCGCTGATCAGGAAGACCAGCTCATGGTCGTCGTCGCCGGCCACGGCGGCCCCGTGGACCTCCTCGGTGAAGGTGTCGATCTTGCTCGAGCCGCGCAGCATGATCGCCTTGGCCTGCCCGCGCCAGACCACGTCCCCGTTGGCGGCGAGCAGGGCCATCGACTCGGTGTACCAGCCTCCCGCGCCGGTGTAGGACCGCTGCACGGTGAACGGCGCCACCCGGCCGCGGCCGGCCCGTCCAACGAACACGGCCATCGCGTCCTCGGGCTGGGCCAGCCCGTCGGCGACCAGCTTGGCGTCGGCGACGTAGACGTTGGTGAGCCGGACGTCCAACAGATCTCCCTTCGGATATGGGTAGGCCGGATATGGGTGGGCCGCGTCATGATGAGTCGGCGCGTCATGATGATAGTGGGAATGTCGGCGTCGACCACGGGAGGTCCGACGGGTGGTGCCTGAGGTCGTCTGCCGGCCGGTGGAGCGGGAGACCGACGAGGCGCGCGGGTTCCTGGCCCGCGAGTGGAAGGTGGCCGACCGCGGGATCTTCGGCGCCGCGCTGGACTGGACGAGCCGCCCGGTCGCGGTCGAGGCCCGGTCGGACCAGGAGCTGGTCGGCGTGGCCGTGGGCGAGGTCGTCGCCGGCATGGCCCGGCTGAGCGACGTGCTGGTGGCCGAGCCCCTCCAGGGCGCCGGGGTGGGTGGGCGCCTGGTCGAGCTGTTCTGCCAGCGGGCCGCCGCGCTGGGCGCCGGCCGCTGCTTCCTGCGCTGCCCTGACACCGACCGCCACCGCCGCTTCTACGAGCGCCACGGGTTCGTGCGGATCGCCCGCATTCCCCGCTACTACCACGGCATGGACTTCCTCGAGTACATGCGCGAGCCGCTCTCAACCTTGCCTGAGGTGGGTGAGGCCGCCTTGCCTGAGGTGCGTGAGGCCGCGCGCCCGCCAGGGAAGCGTGTGGTGCTGGCCAGCCGGGGGCTGTCCGGGTGGCTCAGGCGGCGGGGTCGACCTTAGCGCCTCCTTGGACGGGAAGCGGAAGTAGAAGCCGCCCTTGGTGACGCCGCTCGACTTCAGCACGTCGCTCAGGGAGGTGCCGGCGTAGCCGACCGGTTGGTCTGTCACCCTCTGTGGGCGATCCGGCGCCCTGGCGCTCAGCCGCCCATCGCCGCGGCCCGCCTGGCCATCTCCTCAGGCGGCACGTCCTCGACATGCGTGGCGACGCTCCACCGGTGCCCGAACGGGTCCTCGAACTGGCCTGACCGGTCGCCGTAGAACTGGTCCTCGACCGGGCGCAGGGCTGTGGCCCCCGCCTTGACGGCCCGGTCGAAGACGCCGTCGGCGTCCTCCACGTAGACGCTCAGCGTCACGGGAGTGCCGCCGACGGCCTTGGGGCTGCGGGCGCCCATCTCCGGGAACTCGTCCGCCACCATGACCAGCGAATCGCCGAACTGGAGCTCGGCATGGCCGATCGTGCCGTCGGGCCCAGGCATGCGCATCCGCTCGGTTGCCCCGAACACCTTGCCGTAGAACTCGATCGCGGCGCTGGCGCCTTCAACGTACAGGTAGGGCGTGACCTGCGGGTACCCCTCGGGGATCGGCTTCACCTTCGCCATGGAGGACTCCTTTCGATGCTTCCGAACTGGCGCTCGAGAGATCTCAGTAGGCGCTTGAGACCTCAGTATCGTAGGCCACCAGGGAGCGTTTGTCCGGGCGCCGGCTGCTGTGATCAGCCACACGATCTGGCTTGCCGCCCCGGTCCGGAGTGCTTGACAGTGGCGAACGTCTGTTCGATCGTATGACGATGCCGGTCCAGCGCAGCGTCACGCCAGCTCCTCGGGAGCGACTGGCGGAGGCGCTCGGCCAGCGTGGTCATGGCTCACCCGCCCGCTCGCGGCTGGGGCAGAGCTCCTCGGGAGCGACTGGCGGAGGCGCTCGGCCAGCGGTCCCGGCCGCTGACCCTGGCCGCCGAGCGGATGCTGCCCGTCCCTGCTGCCTTCCGGCCGCTCCTGCCCGGTCATGGCCTGCGCCGGGGGAGCACGGTGACCGTGAGCCGGTCCGCCTCCCTGGCCCTCGCCCTGGTGGCGAGGGCGTCGGCCGACGGCTCCTGGGTCGCGGCCGTCGGCCTGCCCGACCTCGGGGTGGTGGCCGCCGCGGAGAGCGGGCTCACCCTGGAGCGCCTCGCACTCGTCCCTCATCCCTGGCCGCGGGCATGGGTCACGGTGGTGGCCGCGCTCCTGGACGCGATCGACGTCGTGCTTGTGCGCCCGCCACCCGGGCTGCGAGCCGCCGACGCCCGTCGCCTGTCGGCCCGGGCCTGGGAGCGCGGGGCGGTGCTCGTCTCCTTGGGCGCCTGGTCCGAGCCGGCCGACCTGCGTCTGGCGGTGACGGCGAGCCAGTGGCAGGGGCTCGGCCAGGGACACGGTTCTTTGGCCAGTAGTGGTGTTGCTCGTTGCCCAACCTGCCAGGCGACCTGGCAGCTCAGCCCTCGCCCCTGCCAGCGCTGCGTCCTTGCCCAGCGAGTCCACCAGCTCCTGGGCGAGGAGGACGGTCAGGTCCGGACCGACCTTGCGCCCCTGCGCCATGCCCTGACCGGCGTCGAGCGGCCCCATACGGCCCTGACTTGGCTGGCCCGCCCAGCGGTCCGCGCGATCCTGGCCGAGATCAGCCGCGACCACCGGCCCCTCACCTACCCGACCCTCGACGAGCTTCCGGCCGGCAAGACGCTCGACCACCTCCGCAGCGTCCTGGTCGCCGGCGCCCTGCCCTACCGTGACGAGCGGTTGGCCAAGCTGGAGCGCTGGACCGCCGGGGCCATCGAGGCCCGAGCGGACCCGGCCGACCGGCGGGTGCTGCACGGCTATGCGGTCTGGCATCACCTCCGCCGGCTCCGGCGCCGCCTGGTCGGGACGCACGCCACCCATCTGCAGACGCTGAACGTGCGCTGCCATGCACCGCGGCGGCGAACTTCCTGGACTGGCTTGCCAGCCAGGGCTGCACCCTGGCGACCTGCACCCAGGCCGACCTGGACCGCTGGGCCACCGACCCCAAGGCCAGCCATCGAGGCGAGACTGGCCATTTCGTGCGCTGGGCCGTGGCCCACCGTCACGCCGGCGGGTTGACCTTCGGCGCCGACCGTTGGCAAGGGCCGCGCGGACCGCTCGACACCGAGAAGCGCTGGGCGGATGCCCGCCGACTCCTGCGCGACGACACCCTGCACACCGCCGACCGGGTCGCCGGGCTGCTGTTGGTGCTGTATGCCCAGCGCATCGCCACCATCAGCCACCTCACCGTCGACCACGTCCACATCGGCACCGATCACGCGGCGATCATGCTCGGCACGGCACCTGTCGTCCTGCCCGAACCGATGGCCGGTCTGGTCCGTGGACTGGTCGCCAGCCGCCGTGGTCATGCCGCAATCGGTGCCCCTGACACCGTCCCGTGGCTGTTCCCCGGGGGCCGACCCGGGCAGCCGATCGGCGATGACCGGCTCGGCGAGCGTCTCCAACGCATCGGTCTCAACCCGCGGCAGGATCGCTCCGCTGCGCTGTTCACGCTGGCCACCCAGCTACCGGTCGCGGTCCTGGCCCGGATGCTCGGGATCCACATCAAGGTCGCGGTCCAATGGCAGCAGGCCGCCGCCGGTGATTGGGTCGCCTACGCCGCCGAGCTCAGCCGCCGAAAGCCCGGCAACACACACCCGCGCTAACCCTTGGTGCAGATTCCATGAGCACTTTGCCGGTTCTGCTCAAGGAGCGCGGCACTGGCGGAAGGCCTGCAGACTGGACCGTCTGCCGAACAACTTGACCCGGGACCAGTTTCCAACTTGGGCGGCCTGTCCCGGGCGTCATGCCTACTGCCGGGTTTCGTGGTGGCGAGGATGCGAGTTAGCGTCCTGGTTGGGGCAAAGTTGCACCGTCCTGCCCGTTCAGCAGGCTCGCGGTGTCGGCTACGATACGGGGACCTCACAGCGTGCAGCGGAGCAGCCCGGAGAGGAACTGCATGGAACCCGTCGCCCTCACATGCATCTCTAACGGGCTCGTCACTCCCTGCTCGATGTTCCCAGGCGCGTGGGGCACCGGAACCTGCCCTGCTGCCTGGCAGCTGGAGTAGAGGCTGTGGACCCGGGTTCGCCGTCCCCACCGGCAGCGGCCGCTCCTGCTGCAGGCACGCAGGGCCAGCCTGCTGCCCGTTCGGCCCTGCTGAGCCGCGATCTTGTCCTTCCAGTCATCCTGGGTGTGGTCATCAACGAGATCACGGATGCGTTTGCTGACCTGTATCCCTTGGTGCGCCTGCTGATCGCGGTGCTGCTGGTGGTGGCGTATTGGCGACTGACCTTGGTGCTCCAGCGGCCCAGCCGTGCTGCGCGCTCGGTCGGAGCTGGTCCGGCCGCCGGGCCACCGGTGGAGCCGGAACGGGTCGGGCAGCAGCGTGGCGTGCAGCAACCCGTCGTGGGGCGGTGGCGGTGGTTGCTGGTCGCGGCCTGGGCCATCGCCATCGCGCTGGTGATCGTGGCTGGACTGTTCTTTGCCTTGGGTTGGGTGTCCGCGATGCTGATCGTGGTGTGGCTGGTGGTCGTGGTGGTGCCGATCCGGTTTGCCCACGCCCTCGAGGAGCCGCTGCAGAGGTTGGCCTACCAGGTCGCGGCGGTCAGCGTGGGCGCGGCGCTGAGCATCGGTGGCGGGGCGGCGCGCCAGCCGCTGGGACCGACGCTGTCGACCTGGCAGGCCGTGACGTCGTCGTCGCAGGTTGCCCCCGGGGTGGCCCGGACCCCTGACGGGCTGCTGCACCTGGCGTTCCGCGACGCCGACGGGCACCGGCTGCTGCACGTGGCCGTCAAAGACGGGCGGCCGAGGCCACTGGATGTCATCGCGGACGGCTGGGGAGGCCTGAACCCCACCACCGCGCTGGTCGCCCGCCGCGACGGGTCACTGCAGGTGTTCTTCGGCGGCACCCCGCCGCAGAGCTACGCCGCGGACTTCACCCACATCAAGACCGCCACTTCCAACGATGGCGGGCGAACCTGGTCGGCCTACCAGCAAACAAGGGTGCACCTCTATGCGTACATCCATTCGATTGGGACGGCAACGCTGGGAGGGGATGGACGTGCGATCGTCGCCTGGCCGGGCTTTGGAGGGCTCTGGTTCGGCCAGGGCGAGCCGCTGCAGGTCGGTGGCGGGGGCTACTTCCTGGACAACGTTGCCGTGGCGCCCACGAAGGACGGCGCAGTGGTCGCCTACTACAACTCTGTCAACCCGCTGGGTGGAAACCCGGTCGGTGTGTTCGTCCAGACCGCGCGCCCGAGCGGATACACCAGCCCGCCGACAGAGGCACCCAACTGGGGTTCCAGCGCGATCGCACTCACCGACCGGCCCGGCAGGGACGGGCAGTTCCTGGCCTACCTGGGAAAGCAGGGTGAGGTCTACCTGTGGCGGGTCGCCAGCGCGGCACCGTTGACGGTGGGGACGGCGCCGCCGGAGCGTCGGTCGCAGCGACCGCCGATGACAAAGGCCGGGTCTGGGTGGTGTGGTCCGCAGCGGACGGGCTGCACGCCGCGCGTACCGACGCCGCCGTGACCCGGGTGGACTCGCGGGTGACCGCGACATCGCCCGATGAGCCGCCGGCGTCGGGCGCCCCGGCGCTGTACGCCTCGGCCACGGGGGACGATGTGGACGTCGTGTGGTCCAGAAGCAGGGTTTGGGTGCGATATCTGTCCGGCTAGGGCACGACATCGGTCCGGCCGCCTCTTCGGAGCCGCCAAGCCGAGCAGGCCGATGTCGAGCGGTAGGCCGGTGCCGACGGTGTTCCCGTTCGTCCCCAAGACCGGATCCCCGACATACGGCAGGAGGAGGGCAGCGGTCGACTGCAGCAAGGGCACATGAGGCGATGCAGCAGGAACGTAGCTTCATGGGCACACGCTCGACTCACCAATGGCCATGCATTGGTGCAGCTCCGAGCAGGCCAAGAAAGGCCATGTACCTACACGCCGCGGAGCTCCGGCGACGGTAGCTTCCGCCGCTGGGACTGCCTCTGGAGGCTGTTCCATGTGACATTCAGACACCTGGAATACCTGACGTCACCATTAATCAAGGTTCGTGGTTCTGGCTCAGGCCGGCTGCCGAGCCAGCATCAAGGAAACCGACTCGAGGGCCAGGGGGATGGTTCCTGGATCGAGATGGATATGTGCTCCAGAGGGCGCTTCCTCATCGGAGAGCGCCATGCACCACCGCGCGAGGTCGCGGAGCCCGGGCGGGGTCTCCGGAAATCTCCACTGTTCCGTCAACAATCTCGACGATCACTGTGCCGCCCTCGGCCGGAGCCACACGCCCCGCTCCAGGTCGTAGCCGGGCACAGACAACACGATCTCGGCCATAGTGGCAGTCTGCACGAGCGCGGCCGTCGCTCATCTGCCGCGGAGGGCGCGGAATTCGCGGGCACGGCAGAGGTCTTCCGCGGTACGGTCCGGCGATGGACGATGGGGACGGCTACTTCGGAGAACGTGTCGCGGCGACGTACGACGAGTCGTCGGCGGACATGTTCGAGCCGGGCGTCGTGGACGCGGTGGCCGACGTTCTGGCTGGGCTCGCCGGCGGCGGCCGGGCCCTGGAGCTGGGCATCGGGACGGGACGCATCGCACTACCGCTGGCGCGCCGCGGCGTCCCGGTCTACGGCATCGACTTGTCTCGGGCGATGGTTGCCCGGCTGCGCGCCAAGCCGGGCGGCGACGCGATCGGCGTGACGATCGGCGACTTCGCCACGACGAGGGTGGACGGGACGTTCTCCGTCGCGTACTTGGTCTTCAACACGATCATGAATCTGACGACGCAGGCGGCGCAGGTGGCCTGCTTCCGCAACGTCGCGGCTCACCTTGAACCCGGCGGCTGCTTCGTCATCGAGGTCGGGATCCCCGATCTGCGAAGGCTCCCGGCCGGGCAGAACGTCGTGCCGTTCCACGTGAGCCCGACGCGGTGGGCGTTCGACGTCTACGACGTCGCCACGCAGGCGATGAGTTCGAACTACGTCGAGGTCGTCGACGGCCGTGGCGAGTACACCTCGATCCCCTTCCGGTACGTGTGGCCGGCAGAGCTCGACCTGATGGCCCAGCTCGCAGGGCTGCGACTGCGCGAGCGGTGGGACGGGTGGACGCGGGAGTCCTTCACGAGCGAGAGTCGCCAGCATGTCTCGATCTGGGAGAAGCCCACCAGCTAACCGCGAGTCAGTCATCCGCTCGTGCCACGAACCGCGCGCTGTTGCTGGGAGGCCGTTGATGCCATGCTCTCCACCATGACCGGAGCAGATCCGAAGGCGGACCTCCGTCGCTACCTACAAGCCGCCCGGGAGGCCTTGCTGTGGAAGCTGGAGGGGCTCTCGGAGTACGACGTCCGCCGCCCGTTGGTGCCCACCGGCACCAACCTGCTGGGACTGGTCAAGCATGTGGCCAGCGTCGAAGCGGGGTACTTCGGCGACACGTTCGGCCGGCCGTTCGACGAGCCGCTGCCGTGGTTGGACGACGGTGCCGAACCAAACGCCGACATGTGGGCCACCGCCGAGGAGTCGCGGGAGCAGATCGTCAACCTGTATCACCGTGTCTGGGCGCACTCGGACGCCACGATCGACGCGCTGGCGCTGGATGCAATCGGCCACGTGCCATGGTGGCCGCAGGACCGTAGCGAGGTCACGCTGCACCAAATCTTGGTGCATATGATCGCCGAGACCGACCGGCATGCTGGCCACGCCGATATCGTCCGGGAACTCATCGACGGGGCCGCTGGGCTGCGGGAGGGCAACGACAACATGGCGCCAGGCGACCAGGCTTGGTGGGAGAGCTACCGCAGCCGGTTGGAGCGTGTCGCGCAGGAGGCCGCCTCGGCCTGAGCCATCCCGCCACCATCCCGACCGGCTGCGCCCCCAAGATCCGACCGCCGGCGTCGCCGTGAACCTTCGCGCCCTGTTCACCGCCGCCGCCCGCACGGGCCGCTTGGTGCTCTGGTCCTGATCACCGCGCCCAATCGCCGTCGACGGTGGCGCCCGCTCATGCCGCGATGCGCGCTTTCAGCCAAAGACCGATGCCGACACGCCAAGACGAGCGCCCGTGGACCCCTGGTGACGCTCGGCGTCCATCTCCCTGCGCCGAACCGGCAGGCATTCCGAGAGTTCCAATATCTGACGTCACCGTTAGGCACCTACGCCTCCGGCTTCCCCGACGAGCACGCCTTCGAGACCTGGCTGCTGCGCCTGGAGCAGTTCGCCGACGCCGAACAGCGGCTCGCCGCCGGCGAGCACGTCAGCGGCCCAGCTGCCCGCACCTACCGCGACCGCACCTACCGCGACCGCACCCGCCAGGCCAACCGGCAGTTCGCCGGCCGCGTGCTCGCCTCCAGCCGCCAAGCAGGCGACCTGCTCGCCAACCCCACCCTGCAGATCTATC
This sequence comes from Actinomycetes bacterium, assembly GCA_036000965.1. Classification (NCBI taxonomy): domain Bacteria; kingdom Bacillati; phylum Actinomycetota; class Actinomycetes; species Actinomycetes bacterium. The sequence continues at coordinate 488 of DASYUT010000288.1, read as the reverse complement.
CCGCCAAAGGCATGACCTGCGTGTTCGACCCCGCCAAGGCCAAGTGCCGCCTCAAACCCGCCAGCGACGACGCCCGCCGCACCCCAGACCTCACCGACTGCCAGCTGGGCTGTCAGACCTAGATCCGCGGATAGCTGGCTGGTTCGCGGGGTTAGCGAGAACACAGATGCCTTCCGACCTGGGAGAATCAGGCTGTGAGACCTGTTGAGACTCCCTGGCGGAGGGCACCTGGATGGTGAGCAGGCTACGGCGCGGCCGCGCCCGCGTCGAGCTGCGCTTTGATGACCCGTCCCAGACGCCCGACGTGGGGTTGCTGCTGGTCGCCGAGCTCGCCGAGCGCCTGGACCTGGTCGACACCCTGGACCGGCACATCGGCCAGATCAAGCAGCGCCGGCGCGGGCTTGGCGGCGGCGGGCTGGTCATGGCGCTGGCCGAGAGCATGCTGGCCGGTGGGGACTTCCTGTGCGACCTGGACACCCGGCGCGCCG